>NZ_JAUFPM010000019.1:0-70605 GCF_030409265.1 Halomonas sabkhae | reverse complement strand
AGAAGGCGCAGGAGCTGGACGTGATCCCGGGGATGACGGCGCAGGTGGACATCCTGACCGGCAAGCGCACGGTCATGCAGTACCTGCTCAAGCCCATCCTGCGGGCCTGGGGCAATGCGCTGGGTGAACGCTGATCAAGTATTAGAAAACTGGTTTTAATAGTCTAAATTTGAGTCTTACGTGAGCCATTATCCTCGAATGAGGTGCGGTCATTATACGAGGTGAAGCATGAGTGATATGACAGTAGTCGAACTTTCCGGCCAAGCCTGGGTACGTGACGAGAACGGCAATCTGCAGGAGGTCCAGCAGGGTGATGTCATCGACTCGAGCCAGACGGTCGTGACGGCTGATAATGCATCACTCACGCTGTCATCTCCCGATGGCCAGACCGTCCAGGTGCCGGAAGGCGCGGAAGTGACACTGACATCGGTACTGGAAGCCGCCGAGGAAGAAGTAGAGTCCAGTGACGAGGATTCTGGCGATGACGACAGCGATAGCGAGGAGTCCGAGTCGTCCAATGAGGGGGGCGAAGCGGAGGAGTCGCAGGGCGAAGGCCCGGAACGCTCCCAGAGCGATGACCACCCGGACCATGAAGGCCAGAACTTTACGCGGGTGAATCGCATCGAGGAGGCGGTCGACCCGCTGGACTATGAGTATGGCCTGGACAGCAATGATGGCCCTGATGTGCGTTGGGGCGGTGCTGCAGAGGAAGACGAAGAGGATGAGGAAGATAATACCTCTGATGTGACACAGTCGCTTCGAGAGGCTCCTGGCGTCAGCGTCGAACTGCAGGGGGCCGGCGATGACGGCACCTACAGCCAGGATGAGATCGGCGAGGACGGCAGCGTCACCGCCCAGGTCACTCTGGAAGACGGCACCGAGGTCGGCGACACCCTGACGGTGACCGACAAGGACGGCAATGTCCTCGACGAGCGTGAAGTCACCCAGGACGATCTGGACAACGGCGTCAGCGTCGAGGTGCCGGTCGAGCCGGGCGATCCCGAGACCAGTGTCTCCGCCACGGTGACCGACCCGACGGGCAACTCCAGCAGCGACGATGACCAGAAACCGATCGACAACGTGCCGCCGGCGGTCAGCGTCGAGCTGACCGGCAGCGGTGAAGACGGCACCTACAACCAGGATGAGATCGGTGAGGACGGCAGCGTGACCGCCCAGGTCACTCTGGAAGACGGCACTGAGGTTGGCGACACACTGACGGTGACCGACAAGGACGGCAATGTCCTCGACGAGCGTGAAGTCACCCAGGACGACCTGGACAACGGCGTCAGCGTCGAGGTGCCGGTCGAGCCGGGTGATCCCGATACCAGTGTCTCCGCCACGGTCACCGACCCGACGGGCAACGCCAGCAGCGACGATGACCAGAAACCGATCGACAACGTGCCGCCGGCGGTCAGCGCCGAGCTGACCGGCAGCGGTGAAGACGGCACCTACAGCCAGGATGAGATCGGCGAGGACGGCAGCGTGACCGCCCAGGTCACTCTGGAAGACGGCACTGAGGTTGGCGACACACTGACGGTGACCGACAAGGACGGCAATGTCCTCGACGATCGTGAAGTCACCCAGGACGATCTGGATAACGGCGTCAGCGTCGAGGTGCCGGTCGAGCCGGGCGATCCCAATACCAGTGTGTCTGCCACGGTCACCGATCCGACCGGCAACTCCAGCAGCGACGATGACCAGAAGCCGATCGACAACGTGCCGCCGGCTGTCAGCGTCGAGCTGCAAGGCGCCGGTGATGACGACACCTACAGCCAGGACGAGATCGGCGACGACGGCAGCGTCACCGCCCAGGTCACTCTGGAAGACGGCACCGAGGTCGGCGACACCCTGACGGTGACCGACAAGGACGGCAATGTCCTCGACGAGCGTGAAGTCACCCAGGACGACCTGGACAACGGCGTCAGCGTCGAGGTGCCGGTCGAGCCGGGCGATCCTGATGTCAGCGTGAGTGCCACGGTCACCGATCCGACCGGCAACTCCAGCAGCGACGATGACCAGAAGCCGATCGACAACGTGCCGCCGGCGGTCAGCGTCGAGCTGACCGGCAGCGGTGAAGACGGCACCTACAGCCAGGATGAGATCGGCGAGGATGGCAGCGTGACCGCCCAGGTCACTCTGGAAGACGGCACCGAGGTCGGCGACACCCTGACGGTGACCGACAAGGACGGCAATGTTCTCGATGAACGCGAGGTTACCCAGGACGATCTGGACAACGGCGTCAGCGTCGAGGTGCCGGTGTCGCCGGGCGATCCCAATACCAGTGTGTCTGCCACGGTTACCGATCCGACCGGCAACTCCAGCAGCGACGATGACCAGAAGCCGATCGACAACGTGCCGCCGGCGGTCAGCGTCGAGCTGACCGGCAGCGGTGAAGACGGCACCTACAGCCAGGATGAGATCGGCGAGGATGGTAGCGTGACCGCCCAGGTCACTCTGGAAGACGGCACCGAGGTCGGCGACACCCTGACGGTGACCGACAAGGACGGCAATGTTCTCGATGAACGCGAGGTCACCCAGGACGATCTGGACAACGGCGTCAGCGTCGAGGTGCCGGTTGAGCCAGGCGACCCCGAGACCAGTGTGTCCGCCACGGTCACCGATCCGACCGGCAACTCCAGCAGCGACGATGACCAGAAACCGATCGACAACGTGCCGCCGGCGGTCAGTGTCGAGCTGACCGGCAGCGGCGACGACGGCACCTACAGCCAGGATGAGATCGGCGACGACGGCAGCGTGACCGCCGAGGTCACCCTGGAAGACGGTACCGAGGTTGGCGACACCCTGACGGTGACCGACAAGGACGGTAACGTTCTCGACGAGCGTGACGTCACCCAGGACGATCTGGACAACGGTGTGACCGTCGAGGTGCCGGTCGAACCGGGCGACCCCGACGTCAGTGTGTCCGCCACGGTCACCGACCCGACCGGCAATTCCAGTAGCGACGACGATCAGAAGCCGATCGACAACGTGCCGCCGGCGGTCAGTGTCGAGCTGACCGGCAGCGGCGACGACGGCAACTATAGCCAGGATGAGATCGGCGACGACGGCAGCGTGACCGCCGAGGTCACCCTGGAAGACGGCACCGAGGTCGGCGATACCCTGACGGTGACCGACAAGGACGGTAATGTCCTCGACGAGCGCGAGGTCACCCAGGGCGATCTGGACAACGGCGTCAGCGTCGAGGTGCCGGTCGAACCGGGCGATCCCGATGTCAGCGTGAATGCCAAGGTCACCGACCCGACCGGCAACAGCGACAGCGACGATGACAGTAAGCCGGTCGACTGGAACGTCACTGTCAATGTGCCCAACGACACTGCCGCGACCACCCCGGATGGCGACACCTCCGACCAGGTGGTGTTCGAGAGCGGTCTTTCTGACGGCTCCAACCCGAACGCCGACGATACCCAAGTTGCGTCTAGCTTTACCCTGACCGCTCTGGATGGCCTGCAGGAAACGGGTGCGGTGACGCTGGATTACACCGACGCTAGCGGTGATCCGGCCACCCTCGAGCTGAGCCGGGACGAAGTCGAAGCGCTGGGCAGCGATTCACAAACCCTCACTACCCAGTATGGCGAACTGACCCTTGACGGCTATAGCCAGGCCGATGACGGCACCATCACCCTCGACTATGACTACGTCCTGACCAATGCACCGGACGCGGACGTCGATGACCTGATGGACAGCGTCACGGTCACGGCCACCGATGAGGATGGTTCGACCGACAGTGGTGATCTGAATATCAAGATCGTCGACGATGCGCCGGTGGCCGAGGACGATGCCAATAGCGTCACCGAGGACACGGCCACCACCACGACCGGCAATGTGCTGGGTGAAAGCGGTGCCTCGGCAGGTGACCAGGCCGATACCGAGGGCGCCGACGGCGCCACGGTGACGGCGGTGGAAAGCACCAATGCTCCCACCAACGATGCCGATGAGACCGGTGGCACCCTGACGATCGACGGTGAATACGGCACCCTGACGCTCGAGGCGGACGGCAGCTACACCTACGTGCTGGATAACGATAACCTGGAGGTCCAGGGGCTCAGCGACGGCGAAACGCTGGACGAGGTGTTCAGCTATACCCTGACCGACGGCGATAGTGACGCGGACGATGCTAACCTGACGATCGCCATCGAGGGCAGCGATGATGGTGTGACCGTCGATGTGCCCAACGACAATGACAGCACTACGCCGGACGGCGAGATCGGTGACCAGGTGGTGTTCGAGAGCGGCCTGGGGGACGGCTCCGCGCCGGATGAAAACGACACCAAGGTCGAGTCCAGCTTTACCCTCACCGCCCTGGATGGCCTGCAGGAAACGGGGGCGGTGACGCTGGATTACAGCGACGAGAACGGTGAGTCGGCCACGCTCTCGCTGAGCAAGGCCGAGGTGGAAGCACTGGGCGATACCTCCCAGAGCCTGAACACCCAGTACGGCGAGCTGACCGTCAACGGCTATAGTCAGGCCGATGACGGCACCATCAGCCTCGACTATGACTACCTCCTGACCAATGCGCCGGATGCGAGCGGCGACGACCTGATGGACAGCATCACGGTCACGGCCACCGATGAGGATGGCTCGACCGACAACGGCGATCTGAATATCAAGATCGTCGACGATGCGCCGACGGCCGAGGGTGACACCAATAGCGTCACCGAAGGCGACGATACTGCCAGCACCGTCGAGGCCAGCGGCAATGTGATCGGTGGTGGTGATGCCTCGCCTGGCGATGCCGAAGATACCGAGGGCGCCGATGGCGCCACGGTCACGGCGGTGGGAAGCGTCAATACACCGGACAGCGAGGCCACCGAGACCGATGGCACTCTGGTGATTGAAGGCGAGTACGGCACCCTGACGATCGAGGCGGGTGGCAGCTATACCTACGCGCTGGACAATACCAACCTGGACGTTCAGAGGCTGGGCGACGGTGACACGCTGACCGAGGCGTTCACCTATACGCTGACCGATGGCGATACCGATTCAGACGACGCCACCCTGACCATTACCATCGACGGCAGCGACGACGGGGTGACCGTCGATGTGCCCAATGACAATGACGCCACCACCCCGGATGGCAACATCAATGACCAGGTGGTCTTCGAAAGCGGCCTGACGGACGGCTCCGCGCCGAACACCGCCGATACCCGGGTCGAGTCAAGCTTTACCCTGACCGCCCTGGATGGCCTGCAGGACAATGGCGCCGTCAGCCTGACCTACACCAATGAGGATGGGGAAGAGGCCACCCTCGAGCTGAGCAAGGCCGAGGTGGAAGCGTTGGGCGATACCAGCCAGACGCTGACCACTGAATACGGCGAGCTGACCCTCAACGGCTATAGCCAGCCGGACGACGGCACCATCAGCCTCGACTATGACTACCTCCTGAGCAATGCGCCGGACGTCGATACCGATGCCGAGCAGGATAGCTTCACTATCACCGCCACCGACCGCGACGGCCAGAACGACAGCGGCGACCTGAATATCAAGATCGTTGATGACGCGCCGGTGGCCGAGGATGACACCAATAGCGTCACCGAAGACTCAGCGACGACAACCACGACCGGCAATGTGCTGGGCGACAGCGGTGCGTCCGGTGGCGATGTTGCCGATGACGAAGGCGCCGATGGTGCCACGGTCACCGCGGTGACCAGCACCAATGTGCCCGCCAATGATGCCGATGAGGCCGGTGGCGCCCTGACGATCGACGGTGAATACGGCACCCTGACGCTCGAGGCCGATGGTAGCTACAGCTATGTGCTGGATAACGATAACCTGGAGGTCCAGGGACTCAGCGACGGCGAAACGCTGGACGAGGTGTTCAGCTATACCCTGACCGATGGCGATACCGATCAGGACGATGCCAACCTGACGATCGCCATCGACGGCAGCGACGACGGCGTGACCGTCAATGTGCCCAACGACAATGACAGCACCACGCCGGACGGCGAGATCGGCGATCAGGTGGTGTTCGAAAGCGGCCTGACGGACGGTTCCGAGCCGAACGCCGATGACATCCGCGTCGAGTCGAGCTTTACCCTGACCGCCCTGGATGGCCTGCAGGAAACGGGCGCGGTGACGCTGGATTACAGCGACGAGAACGGTGAGTCGGCCACGCTCTCGCTGAGCAAGGCCGAGGTGGAAACGCTGGGCGATACAAGCCAGACGCTGACCACCCAGTATGGCGAGCTGACCCTCAACGGCTACAGCCAGGCCGATGACGGCACCATCACCCTCGACTATGACTACTTCCTGACCAATGCGCCGGAGGAAGACGTCGATGACCTGATGGACAGGGTCACCGTGACGGCCACCGATGAGGATGGCTCGACCGACAGCGGCGATCTGAATATCCAGGTCGTTGACGATGCGCCGACGGCCGAGGATGACACCAATAGCGTCACTGAGGGCGGTGATACCGCCAGTACTGTCGAGACCAGCGGCAATGTGATCGGTGGTGGTGATGCCTCGCCGGGCGATGCCGAAGATACCGAGGGCGCCGATGGCGCCATGGTGACGGCGGCCGAAAGCACCAACGTCCCCGGTAATAGTGCCAGCGGCACCGATACCCTGGTGATCGACGGCGAGTACGGCACCCTGACGCTCGAGGCGGATGGCAGCTATACCTACGCGCTGGACAATACCAACCTGGACGTTCAGGGCCTGGGCGACGGCGAGACGCTGGAGGAAGCGTTCACCTATACGCTGACCGACGGCGATAGCGACGCGGATAACGCCAACCTGACGATCACCATCGACGGCAGCGATGACGGTGTGACCGTCGATGTGCCCAATGACAATGACGCCACCACCCCGGATGGCGACACCTCCGACCAGGTGGTGTTTGAAAGCGGCCTGGCGGACGGTTCCGAGCCGAACACCGATGACATCCGCGTCGAATCCAGCTTTACCCTGACCGCCCTGGATGGCCTGCAGGAAATGGGCGCGGTGACGCTGGGTTACACCGACGAGAATGGCGAGTCGGCCACGCTCTCGCTGAGCAAGGCCGAGGTGGAAGGGCTGGGCGATACCTCCCAGAGCCTGAGCACCCAGTACGGCGAGCTGACCCTTGACGGCTATAGCCAGGCCGCTGACGGCACCATCACCCTCGACTATGACTACCTCCTGACCAATGCGCCGGAGGAAGACGTCGAAGACCTGCTGGACAGCGTCACGGTCACGGCCACCGACGAGGATGGCTCGACCGACAGCGGCGATCTGAATATCCAGATCGTCGATGACGCGCCGGTGGCCGAGGATGACACCAATAGCGTCACCGAAGACTCAGCGCCGACAACCACGACCGGCAATGTGCTGGGCGAAAGCGGTGCGTCCGGTGGCGATGTCGAAGATACCGAGGGCGCCGATGGCGCCACGGTGACGGCGGTGGAAAGCACCAACGTCCCCGGTAATAGTGCCAGCGGTAGCGGTCCCTTGGTGATCGACGGCGAGTACGGCACCCTGACGCTCGAGGCGGATGGCAGCTATACTTACGCGCTGGACAATACCAACCTGGAGGTTCAGGGCCTGGGCGACAGTGACACGCTGACAGAGGCGTTCACCTATACGCTGACCGATGGCGATACCGATCAGGACGACGCCACTCTGACCATCACCATCGACGGCAGCGATGATGGCGTGACCGTCGATGTGCCCAACGACAATGACGCCACCACCCCGGATGGCAACATCAATGATCAGGTGGTGTTCGAGAGCGGCCTTTCTGACGGCTCCAACCCGAACGCCGACGATACCCAAGTTGCGTCTAGCTTTACCCTGACCGCTCTGGATGGCCTGCAGGAAACGGGCGCGGTGACCCTGGATTACACCGATGCCAATGGCGAGTCGGCCACCCTCGAACTTAGCCGGGACGAAGTCGAAGCGCTGGGCGATACCAGCCAGACGCTGACCACCCAGTATGGCGAGCTGACCCTTAACGGCTACAACCAAGCCGATGATGGCACCATCACCCTCGATTACAGCTATGACCTGACCAATGCGCCGGGTGAGGACGTCGACGACCTGATGGACAGCGTCACCGTTACCGCCACCGACCGTGACGGCCAGACCGACAGCGGCGATCTGAATATCAAGATCGTCGATGATGCGCCGACGGCCGAGGATGACACCAATAGCGTCACCGAAGGCGCGGCCCTGAATGTCGATGCAGCGTCCGGCGTGCTGGAGAACGACCAGTCCGGCGCCGATGACTGGCAGACAAGCGGTGGCGTTGTTGGTGTCGTGGCCGGGGATAACGGTGGAGCCGCTGTCAGTGGAGACGTTGGAACGGGAATCGACGGCCAATACGGCACCCTGACGCTTAACGCGGATGGCAGTTATACGTACCAAACCGATCCGAACAGCACGGGTGCCGATGTCGAGGATGTCTTCACCTACACGGTGCGCGATGGCGATGGTGACGAAAGCACCGCGACTCTGACCATCGATGTGGACGATGTCACCGGTACCCCGACCGATACCACGGGCAGCGTGGATGAAGCGGGCTTGGGGCCAAATGCCCTGCCGGATGATGGTCCGAACGGCACTGATCCGTCCGCCGAAAGCGAGATCATCAGCGGTGCCAGCCTCGATCTTCAGGACGGCTGGACGGTGGAGTCTGAGCAAAGTGACTCGGCGTCACTAGGCGAATGGACGGTCTATACCGACGGCACCTTCGACTACACGTTGACGGACGATGCGGATCACTCCGCCGGTGCGGCGCCGACCGACAGCTTCGAGTACACCGCGGTCGATCAGTATGGCAATACCGTCACCAATACCGTGACCATCGATATCGTCGATGATCAGCCGGTGATCAGTGTCGATAACGGTCAACTGGGCAGTGTCGAAGTCGATGAAAGCGACTTCTCTGGCGATGAAGTCAGTGACGAAGATCTCAGCTTTATCGACGGCGTGTTCGATATCAATCATGGGGCCGATGGCGAAGGCAGCACCACCTATAGCCTGCAGGTCACCGAGGGCGCGGAATCTGGTATAACGGATACCGCCACCGATAAAGACGTTCATCTCTTTATGGATGGCGACGATGTCGTCGGTCGTGTGGGCAATGATGCCGATGGCGACATCGCCTTCCGGATCGCCCTCGACGGCGATGCCGTGACGCTGACGCAGTATCGCCCACTAGAGCACCCGGATGGCACCGACCACGATGACGAGATTTCGCTGAGCAACGGTGCTCTGCAATTGATCGCGACCGCCGTCGATGGCGATGGTGACAGCGTTGACAGCGAGGCCGTCGATGTCGGCGGGAAGTTCACCTTCCGGGACGATGGCCCCTCCATCATGACGCATCCCACTGACGGCTCGGTAGACGAAGCCAATCTGGCCCTGGGCAGTGATCCTGATGCGCCCGTAAGCGTATCCAATGACTTTGTCGTGAATTTCGGGACCGATGGAGCCGGGGATGTCCAGTTCAGTGAAGGGGGCGTCGACTCGACAGTCTCGGCTCTTCAAGCTGCTGGCCTGGAGTCAGGTGGACAAGCACTGGAATATGTCGTTAGCGACGATGGCCACACCTTGACCGGCTATCGTGGTGATGACCGTAGCGAAAGTGGCAAGGTCTTCACGGTTGATATAACCAACCCGACCGCGACCGAGCCTGGCTATGAGTTTACACTGCATAGGCCGCTGGATCATGACGGCGGGGCCGAGACCCTCGACATCAATCTTCAGCACCTGACCGTCACCGATGGTGACAATGATACGGTTGAAACCGGCGTCACGATCACTGTCGAGGATGATGATCCCAGCGTTGAGCCTAAAGCCATCACGGTGGAGGAGGATTCGGACGTCGATTCGTCAGAGAACACCTTCAACACCAACGCCGATGCGACGGGCACCAATACCGACATTGACGGTGGAACACCGGACGCGGAAGGTTGGGTGGAAACGACATACGGTAAGGCCAAAGTGAATGACGATGGCACTATTACCTATGAGCCCAACGAAAATTATAGCGGTGAGGATTCCTTTACCTATACCACTACGACCGATAATGAAACCAAGACATTTACGGTCAATGTGACGGTTAATCCGGTCGCCGATGCGCCGGATCTTGCCGGCGGCTCGGTCACAACGCCCGAGGACACGCCGGTTGCACTGAACTTGACGGCGCCTAGCCCCGTCGATACCGATGACCAGAACGGTTCCGGCACCGCCGGTGACAATCCGGAACTGCTGGGCGAGATTACCCTGAGTGGTATTCCGAGTGGCACCGAGTTGTCTGCCGCTGAGTTGGATGGTAATGGCGCCATTTCCTATACCAGCGATGGCAGTGATATCACCATCGTGCTCTCCGATGGCGAGCATACTGCCTCGGCCGCTGGTGATCTGACCATGACCACGGCGCAGTACGAGGCGCTGCAGGTCAACCCGATCGCCCAGAGTCACGAGAACTTCACCATCGATCTCAGAGTAACCAGCTACGAGGTTGATGACACCGGCAACAAATTGCCTGACGTTGACGGCGCGGAAAGCACCTCCCAGGTGGATGTCGGCGTGCAGGCGGTGACCGATGATGTCGATCTGACCATTGACGGTGGGGATACCCATACGGCCTCCATCAAAGAGGATGCTTCAGTCGACCTCGGCGACCTGCTCGTCGCCAGCTTCGAGGATCTCGATGGCAGCGAGGAGCGCTCACTCGAGATTACCGGCGTGCCGGAGGGAACCTCCGTTACGATAGATGGAGATGGTAGTAATACCATTACCATCACCGCGGGAGCCGATGGCACCATCGTCATTCCGGCGAGCGATCTCGGCAGCTTCGGCGCCGGTGAGTCGACGACCATTCCCGCCTCCCTGGCGCTGACCCCCCCGGCCGATTTCAGTGGTGACCTCGATGGCATCACCGTCACACTCAAGGCCCAGGATCACGATGACGATTCCAGCGGCACTGTTGATCCAAAGGAAGATTCGGTCACCCTGAATATCGACACCGCGCCGGTCGCCGACCAGCCGTCGGATATCAGTGCCGAGGGGCCGGAGGATACTGATATCGGCTTCCTGACGGACCTTGCCGTCAGCGATACCGATGGTAGCGAGTCGATTACGACGATCACGGTTGAGGGAAACTCCGTACCTGCTGATTGGACGATATTCGACCATGAAGGTAATGAAGTGGCAGCCGATGGTTCCGGAAACTATGCCATCGATGTCGATAACTACCAGGAGTATGACATCCGTCCCGCGGCGCATAGCAGTGAGGACGCCAGCCTGTCGCTGCAGGTGACCGTGGAGGATACCGCGTCGACCGGTTCGGATACCCAGACTCATAACGTCACGTCGGATATCACCGTCACTCCCGATGCCGAAGAGGTCGGCGGGGATAGCGATGGCGATGGCGACCCCGATCTGACCATGAACCCCGACCATACCTATGGCACTGACGTGGATGGCACCGAAGATGCCTGGTTCGCACTCAACGCCGATAGTTTCAATCCGGCGGATGGCTGGGCTAATCAGGACGTCGATGGTTCCGAAGAGACCTTCGCGCTGCTGACACCGGAACTGGTCTCAGGCCAGGGCGATGGTGCCGAAGGCTCCAGCTTCCGTTATCAGGATGGTAGCGGTGACTGGGTCGAGCAGACCTATAACGGCTCGCCCATCGAGGTGCCGGTGGAGTACCTGGGTACCCTGCAGTTCAAGGCTGCGCCAAATCAGAAAGGCCAGTTCGAGATCACTGTGCAGGCCAAGACGGTGGATACCGATGCCGAGGGCAATACGGATACCGCCATTTCCGGCGAATCGACCCTCGACGGTATCCATATCGACACACCGGTGGCCGACCAGGCCTCCATGAGCGTCACCTCGCCGGCCGAGGGCAACGAGGATGAGGCGATCCCGCTGGATATCCGACCGCAAAGTTCGGATCCCAATGAGAGCTTCACGGTCACCATCAGTGATGTGCCGGATGGCGCAGTGCTGACCTACGACGGTAATCCGGTCACAGACGACGGTAACGGCAACTATGTGATCGAGGACTTCGATAGCAGCCTGGACTTGACCGTGACGCCGCCGCAGGACAGCAACGAGGACTTTACGCTTAGTGCGAGTGTGGTCACCAGAGACGAGTATGACGGCGAGGCCGATACTCTGGATTCGCCGGTGACCAAGCCGATCGAGGTGCCTGTCAATGGCGTCGCCGATGAGCCTGATGTCACTATCGATACGCCGGTCTACGCCGAAGAGGACCTGGATGATGACAACAGCGATGCGAATAGTGGCGTCACGCTGAGCGAGATCATCACCGCCGAGTCGGGCGAGACGGGTGACGATGGCTCGGAGACGCTGACCTATCGTATTACCGGGCTCGACGATCAGTTCGATGTCGAGGGTGCGACCCTGATTCGCGGCGAGGGAGGCAGCCGCGAGTGGGTGGCTACCGATCCGAGCACGGTCACCATCACCACGCCGGAGAACTTCAGCGGCCAGGTGGATTTCTCGGTCACGCCCATCGTCACCGAGAACGACGGTGATACCCGGGAGGATGCCGAGCAGAATGTGTCCTTCCAGGTCACACCCTCGCCGGAGGCGGAATTCAGCATCCAGTCCAGCCTTTCCGAGGACCAGGTGGGGCAGCTCAACCTGAGCCTCGAGCCGCAGAATGGCGACAACAACGAGTCCCTGGCCTCGGTCTGGATCGATGTCGCCAGCGTCACGGGCAATCAGTTCGAGCTCTACTATGGCGATGACGGCACTACCACCTTGGCCGATGCCGCAGCAGATGGCGGTATCACCGGCGTGGTGGAAGAGGGTGGCTACTATAAGCTGACCGACGACGCCTGGACCAACATCTACGCCAAGGGTGATGCGGACGTCTCCGGCCCTGCCGGCACCCTGGAAGTCCGGTACGAAGTCACCGATACGCCCAACAACGGCTATGAGGGGAGTGTCGATGACACCACGGTGGTCAAGAACAAGACCCATGAGGTCGTTATCGATGCGGTGACCGATGAGCCCACGGTGACCATTACCGGGATCGCCAATGTCGGCGGCAGCGATGCCACCATCGATGACCCCGCGAAGGACGTGACCGCCGACGGTAACGACAGCGTGGCGGTCACCGTGGATATCACGCAGCCGGATACCGACGGTAGCGAGTCCCTCAAGTATCTGCTGATCGACAATGTTCCCGCCGGGGTCAGCGTCGTGGATGGCGAGTTCGTCGGGCAGGTCGCCGACGGCACGGGCAGCCAGTGGCGCATCGATATCGATCCCGATGTCGCCTTCGATGGCACCGATCCCCTGACGCAGACCGTCGAATTCACGATGGGTGATGGTGATCTGACTGATATCGATGGCCAGAATATCACCATTACCGGTTTCACCCAGGACAACGGCGATACCAGTCAGGAGAAGAGCGACAGCGATAGCTGGACGCTGACCGGCGAGGGTAATCCTGGCAATGGCGAGGACCCCAGCGAGATCATCGGCTGGAACGATGCCAATGCCACCATGACCGAGGACACCGGCATGGCGCTGTCCGAACTGGTGGATGCCGAGATCGGGGATACGTCGGATGGTCGCAGCGCGGTGACCATTTCCAATCTGCCGACGGGGGCCGTGGTCGATGGCATGCAACAGACCACTATCACTACTGATGGCGTGACCGAGACAGTGTGGTATGCCAGCACGGATGACAGCAGCAACCAGGGACTGCAGGACCTGCTGGATGGCATCACGGTGACGCCGCCGGCCGACTGGAACGATAATGAAGAGAGTTTCTCCTTCGATACCACCCTGACCACCCAGTCACCGAGCGGCGAGGAGAACTCGGAGACAATCAGTCTCGAACCGCCGGTGACGCCGGTGACCGACGAGCCGACCGTCGAGGTGTCCGGAGATGATGCTGCCGACGGCGAGGATGTCGATTTCACCATCGATGTCTCCAGCCCGGCGGATAATCCCGATGTCAGCCTGGTGGATGGCCAACTGGTGATCACGCTGGACGAAAATGGCATGACCGGTGGTGATGGTGAGTCGGGTACCCTGTGGTACAACGGCGAAGAGGTCACGCCGGAAGGTGATGGAAGCTATGTGATTGACGGCGTCGACGTGGGCGATGCCGTCAATGTGAGCTATCGCTCGGCGGATAACACCTGGGGCAGCGTCTCGCTGACTGCCGAGACGGCGACCCAGGAGAATGGCGCGAGCAATGAAGAGACGTCGAGCGGGTCGAGTGCTTCCGAGATTGCGCCGCCGCCGCCGGAGGTCACCGCTAGCGATGCCACCGGTAGCGAGGACGAAATGGTCGAGCTTCAGGATCTGGGCGTGACGTTGCCCGACGACTCTCAGCAGAGCCTCGATGCCTTGCTGCTCGAGAATGTGCCGGATGGCTGGCTGGTCAAAACTGGCAGCGATGCGAATAACACGGCTCTGGCCGATAACGTCGGTGGTAACAGCTGGTCGATCCTCGACGACGACGGCAGCGTGCCCGATTACATCGGTCTGGTGCCGCCGCGCAACTGGAGTGGCACCCTGGATGGCGATGATGCCCTGACCCTGACGGCGCGGACGACCCAGGGCGGCGAAAGCACCAACGCTTCCACCGACTTTGAGGTGGACGTTCAGGCCGTGGCCGATGACATCACGATGTCGCCTGAACTGAGCTTCGGCCAGGAAGGCGACAAGATCCCGCTCAACCTCAGCGCGGGTATGTCCGACATGGACGGTTCGGAAACCGCCACACTGACCCTGACCGGGCTCGGCGAGCATGCCGGCTTCTTCACCGACGGGGGCGATACGCTGCTGGATAGCCTGCCGGACGCCAGCGTGAGCTACGACGGTGGCAGTGACACCTACACCCTGAGCGGCATTGCTTCAGACCAGATCAATGATCTGCATCTGGTGCAGGGTGCCACCGATGGCAACCAGAGCGTCAGCTACGAGGCATTTACCACGGATGGCAGCGATACGTCGGAGACGGTATCGGGTGACTTCAATGTCAATATCGAAGCCGTCGAACCGACCTCCGGCGATGATACCCTGCTGTACACCGGGGAGGCGCTGGATGGTCTTGCAGGCGCCGATGTGGTCGAGATGCGTTTCGGCGAAGATCCGACCCCCGACGATCTCGACAATGTCGAGACGCTGGACTTTATGGGTGAAGACCAGGATCACAGCGTCGCCCTGGAAGCACAGGACGTGCTGGATATGACCGACGAAGACAATGTGCTCAGCATTCTTGGCGATGACGGGGATAGCGTCGACCTCACCGGTGGCTCTTGGACAACAACAGGGGAGACTCAAACCGAAGATAACGTGACCTATCAGCTGTATAACGGTCCTGATGATGAGGCCACCCTCAAGGTTCAGCAGGACGTGTCGGTGGATATCTAAAGGAGGCGCCGCCTGCCTCGCTCGGGCCGCCGGCCCGGGCGAGGCAGGCGGTATGCCGAAACAGCGAGGAATGTTGCCATGCCATATGTCGAGGCGTTCTGCCAACGACTGGGTATCCGCTATCCGATCATCCAGGCGCCGATGGCGGGTGTTGCGACGCCGGCCCTGGCGGCGGCGGTGACCAATGCCGGGGGGGTCGGCTCGCTGGGCCTGGGCACCAGTGGTGTCGACAAGGCGCGTGAGCAGATTCGCGCTACCCGCGAACTGACCAGCGGCCCGATCAATGCCAACTTTTTCTGCCATCGTCCCGCCGTGCGCGATGAGACGGGGGAGGCGGCCTGGCTCGAGCACCTGGCGCCGCGTTTCGCCGAGTTCGGTGCGCAACCGCCGTCGGCGTTGCGGGAAATCTATCAGAGCTTTGTCGGCCATACTGCCATGCTCGAGATGCTGCTGGAGGAGCGGCCGGCGGTGGTCAGCTTTCACTTCGGCCTGCCGGGCGAGGCGGTCGTGCAGCGCTTGCGTGAGGCGGGTTGCCTGACGCTGGCCTGCGTGACCACGATCGGTGAAGCTGCTCAGGCCGAGCGCCAGGGTGTGGATGCGCTGGTGGCGCAGGGCGTCGAGGCGGGCGGTCATCGTGGTGTGTTCGAGCCCGAGCAGGATGACGCCATGGGCATGCTGGCCCTGGTGCGCTGCCTGTCGGTGCGCACCCAGCTTCCGGTGATTGCTGCCGGCGGCATCATGGATGGCTTCGGTATCGACGGGGCCTTGCGGCTGGGGGCCTCGGCCGTGCAACTGGGTACGGCCTTCATTCTCTGCCCGGAGTCCGCCGCCGATGAGGCGTATCGCTACCACCTCAAGAGTGATGCGGCGAAGCACACGCGCCTGACCCGGGCGATCTCCGGGCGGCCGGCGCGTGGGCTGGCCAACCGACTGCACGAGATTCCCGACGCGCGAGTTACGGCCGATTACCCGGTAGTATATGACGCCGCCAAGGCCCTGCATGCCGCAGCCAGTGCGCAAGGCAATCACGACTTTGCCGCTCACTGGGCAGGCCAAGGGGCTTCCATGGTGCGCGAGTTGTCGGCCGCGCAACTGGTAAGTGCACTCGCCGATGAATGGCAGCAGGCCAGGGCCTCATGAGCATTGGTCGGATGGCTTCACAATAGTTCACGGGATATAGCTGGCTAGGGCCGGCATAGGGTGTCTAGAGTGATGACTGCGGTATTCATCTCAGTGAGAGATCGTGGCTCGCCAGGGATGGCATCCTCCGGGGATCATCGGAAGGGCGCCCGACGAGATGTCTCCAACAGGGAAGTTGGGGGATACCGCAAACCCAAGGGTCCTCCATGCAGGGCGCTTGGGTTTTTTATTGGTTACTGCCCCGAGCCTCCCGACAAAAAGCTTGCAGTGAAAAGAACGGCCACCGCGTCAATGTGACGGGTGGCCGTTTCCGTTTGCAGCATTGGTAGCTGGTGGACCTACAAGTGACTTTATGCCTGGCGACTTCATAGAAGCTCAGGTGTTCAAATCGTACAAGCTTGGCAGCCGCCGTTTGTCGAGTGACGAAGCAGTAGGGGCTCCTGCTTTCTCACATCCTGGACGTTTATCCTCCCACCCCTGGATTTCAAGAACAGGGTATCAGAGGTGGTGATCATCACCCGCGGCTCTGGCTAAAAGGCTTTAACTTCAATTAGTTATAAATCAAATCGTCTTCTGCTGGAGAGAGATTAGAAATCTAACCTTGATAGTATTAGTTAACTCAAACTACCTTGGTATAGCGAGGTGGCTTTATTAGTCTCGCTTTGTTTAGTTTTCTATAAGCTTCTGGCATGGGAACTAGTGTCCGAAAGCTCGTTGCCACACTCGGCTTCGTGACCGAGGCCCGGTAAGCACGTGCTGGCCCAGGTGGTAGCCAAGTGCTCGGCGTGACATGGAATCTTGCTTTGGCCTTAGAAGAAGGAAGCACCTGTGAAATCTAGGGTTATCGCATGAGAACAACATTTGCGCTAAATGAAGCAACCTGGTCTCGCGCATGGGGATTAAGGAAGGGAGCAGTATGAATACTATCTTTTGCATCGTTTGGAGCGTTTCCCGCGGGCAGTCTGTCGTGACGTCCGAGCTGGCTAAGCGTCGCACCAAGTCTCGTGATGGGCTGGTGCGCCGTGTCTCGCTGGCCTTGGGACTGGTTGCAGGCATTGGTGCGCTTTCCCCGGCCCAGGCCTACGAGGCTGGTGGTGGCGATGATTGCACTGACGATGACGGACGCATCGCTATTGCCAATGGTGCCACGGCATGTAACACGTGGGCCGTTGCTCTCGGTAATAACGCCGAAGCTGATGGTGAAAGCGCGATCGCCATCGGGCGTGGAGCTCGTGCTGAAGCTGTCGACACCGGAGCGGGCACCACCGCAGGTGGCGTAGCCCTGGGTGGGCTGGCGGAATCCTATGGTGGGGTCGCCGTAGGGTTTGGTGCTGTCGCGGGAGCTGGCGGCGGAGGAACGCAGTTGTCGGCGACAGCCTTGGGGATTGGCACCCAGGCGACAGGTAACCGGTCGATCGGCATCGGGGCGACGGATGCGGCGCCGGTATCTGCGACTGGGTTTGCCTCTATGGCCATTGGCAACGATGCGACTGCCTCGTCTCTAAGGAGCATGGCGATCGGTCGGGGAGTCAACGCTTCCGCGACCGATGCGATGGCCTTTGGTAACAACACCGAGGCCAGTGAGGGAAACGCGATTGCCTTCGGTGATGTCGCCACGGCTTCCGGTATCTCGGCCATTGCCATGGGCACAGGCGCAACGGCCGATACCGAGGACGCGGTGGCCATCGGCACGAATGCTTCCGCCACCAACGGCAAGGCGGTGTCGATCGGGGCGGAAAACGTCGCCTCGGGCGATGGTGCCGTGGCGATCGGCGATCCCAATACGGCGACCGGCAACGGCGCCGTGGCACAAGGTATGGACAATACGGCGACCGGCGACGGCACCGTGGCACTTGGCAACACCAATATGGTGGGTGGCGGTGGCCAGGCGGTGGGCTCTGCCGGCACGGCGGCCCAGGGAGCAGTCGGTATCGGTTACCAGAACGAGGTGATCGGCCAGGGCTCGGTGGCGCTCGGCAACACCAGCAGTGCACTGGATGCCGGGACTGTGGCCATCGGTGATACCGCGGAAGCCTCTGTCGCCGACAGCGTGGCGTTGGGGAGCGGCTCGCTTGCCGATGGCGATGCCCTGGGCGATGCCGCCTTCCAGCCGTTGGACGCGACGGGCACCCCGATTGCCGTTACGGCGCCGACGGCCACCAGCGAGGTGTCGGTGGGCGATGCCGGCAGCGAGCGGCGCATTACCAATGTGGCCGCCGGTTCGGCAGATACCGATGCGGTGAACGTCTCGCAACTGGCAGCGGTCGATCAGAAGGCCGGTACGCCGCTGACCTTCGCCGGCGACAGTGGCACCGACGTGGACCGCCAGCTCGGCGAGACCCTGAACGTTACCGGCGGGTCTACCGGCACGCTGACCAACGGCAACATCGGCGTGGAGGGCGATGGCAGCGACACGCTGGCCATCCAGCTCGCCGAGAACATCGATCTGGGCACCAATGGCAGCGTCACCACCGGCAACAGCACCCTGGACGACAGCGGGCTGGCCGTGGATGACGGCAGTGGCAACGTCACCACCGTGACCAATGACGGCCTGACCGTTGCCAACGGTGGCCCCAGCGTGACAAATAGCGGTGGCATCGATGCCGGCGGCCAGACCGTCTCTAACGTAGCCGCGCCGGTGAACGGTGACGATGCGCTCAATCTCGACTACTTCGACGAGAACCGTACGCGCTACTACAGCGTCAATGACGACGGTGTGCAGGGTGGCAACTACGACAACGACGGCGCGACGGGCGTTAATGCCATCGCCGCCGGGGTGGATGCCTCGGCAGTGGGGAATGGAGGTATCGCCATGGGCTATGGGGCTTTTGCCCAACAGGCTGACAGCGTGGCGATTGGCACTGACGCAGAGTCACTAGCGATAGACTCTATTGCCCTGGGCCCTGGTGCCAGCAACGATGTATTCGGCAATCAGCAGATTGCGATTGGCAGCAATGCGTCCTCGTTCGGCACGAATGACCTGGCGATCGGTACTGATGCTGCAGCCAGCGGTCAGCGCAATATTGCGCTGGGTACCGAGGCCTCCACGGAGACGGGGTTGTTCGACGGTATCGCGATCGGTACGGATGCTTATGTCGGGGCCGACGATGGGATTGCCATGGGCAACGGCGCATCGGCAGACCATGCCGGCAGTGTGGCGCTGGGGCTCGACTCGGTAACCGCCGCACCGGTGGGCACGACGGATATCACCCTGTCGGGAACCAACTATACCTTTGCCGGTGGCACGCCGACCGGCACGGTAAGCGTGGGGGACGTGGGCAACGAGCGTACGCTCACCAATGTGGCGGCCGGCCGGATCTCGGCCAGCAGCACGGATGCCATCAACGGCAGCCAGCTGTTCGCCACCAACCAGGCCGTGGAAGAGGCGGCTGACACTGCCAACCAGGGCTGGAATCTCAGTGCCCAGGACGGTGGTGCCACCAACGTGGCGCCGGATGGCGAGGTCAACCTGCGCAACGCCGACGGCAACCTGGAGGTGACCCAGGCGACCGCCAACGGCCGCGAGGAAGTGACCTTCGATCTGGCCAATGAGGTGAGCATCGGTACCGATGGGCCGACCCTCAACGACGACGGCATCGACATGGACGGCGACACCATCACCAATGTGGGGACGCCGACCAATGGCGGTGATGCCGCCAACAAGACCTATGTCGATGACACCAGTGACGCCCTGATCGCCCAGGGGATGGACTTCACCGGCAACGACAACAGCGCTGGCGACGTGCATCGCGACCTGGGGCAGACCCTGGCGATCACCGGCGAGGCCTCGGCGGGCGGCACCTACAGCGGCGAGAATCTGCAGACGGTGACCGACCCGGCGACCGGGGCGATCCAGCTGCAGATGACCGACGCGCCGCAGTTCGGCGACGTGACCATCAACGAAGGCGACAGTGGTCGCATCGGCGGAGTGGCCGATGGCCAGGACGCCGACGACGCGGTCAACGTCGGCCAGCTGGAGGACGTCAGCGACGTGGCCAACGCCGGCTGGAACCTCAGTGCCCAGGACGGTATGGCCACCAACGTGGCGCCGGATGGCGAGGTCAACCTGCGCAACGCCGACGGCAACCTGGAGGTGACCCAGGCGACCGCCAACGGCCGCGAGGAAGTGACCTTCGATCTGGCCAATGAGGTGAGCATTGGCACCGATGGGCCAACCCTCAATGACGACGGCATCGATATGGGCGGCGACACCATCACCAATGTCGGCGACCCGGTGGATGGCGGCGATGCGGTCAATCTCGACTACTTCGACGAGAACCGAACCCATTACTACAGCGTCAACGACGGGGGTACTCAGCAGGACAACTACGCTAACGACGGTGCCGAGGGTGTGGACTCCCTGGCCGCCGGGGTGGCGGCGTCCACTGGAGCTGGTGCTGAACGCGCCCTGGCACTGGGCTATAACACCAGTGCCACTGGTGTGGACAGCGTGGCCATCGGCCAGTTTGCCAGCGCCGATTCAGGGGGCTCCGTTGCCATCGGGCGTGACGCCACGGCCAATGGCGGCCAGGCGATCTCCATCGGCTACGGCAATACCGCCACGGGCGATGGCGCGGTGTCGATCGGCGACCCGAGTACCGCCATCGGCGACGGCGCCCTGGCGCTGGGCAAGGACAACTACGCCGAAGGGACCGGTGCGGTGGCCGTGGGTAACAACAACACCTCCGAGGGTGACGGGGCCCTGGCGATCGGTGACAGTAATACCGCCGATGGCAATGGCTCGATCACCATGGGCGTCAACAACCAGGCCACCGGTGACGGTGCCGTGGCCATGGGCAACGACAACATGGTGACCGGTGACGGCGCCTTCGCGGTGGGCAACAACGCCACTAGCGGGGCGCTCGACACCTTGGCCCTGGGCACGGAGGCCTCGGCGACCTCACAGCATGCCATGGCGCTTGGCAATAGCTCGGATGCCTCGGCGCTGAATGCCTTCGCTGCCGGCAATACGGCGGAAGCGTCGGGGGAAAACTCGATGGCCCTCGGCCAAATGTCGCTGGCCACCGGGCTGCGTTCTTCGGCGATCGGCCTTGAAGCCGTGGCAAATGCGGAAGATGCCCTGTCAGTGGGCACCGAGGCCGAGGCCAGCGGGCTGCGCAGCACGACACTCGGTAATAACAGTGTCGCTGCCGGTCAGGGCTCCTCGGCCCTGGGCTCGAATGCTGACGCCCAGGCGTTCGGCAGCATGGCGATCGGGGCGCGCTCCACGGCGGTGCATGAGCAGAGCGTCGCCCTGGGTGGGGCCTCTCGGACGGTACGGGGCCCGCAGGATAACTATGTGGGCTACGGTCTGGAGGCACCGCAGACTTCCAAAGGCGAGCTGGCCATCGGCCAGGTCGCGGTCTTCGATGAGGACGGCAACCAGCTGACGGAGCCCGGTGAGCGCCAGATCACCGGCGTCGCGGCGGGCAGTGCCGACACCGACGCAGTGAACGTCTCGCAGCTCAAGGGCATCGAGACTCACTACTACAGCGTCAACGACGATGGGGTGATCGGTGGCAACTACGACAACGATGGGGCCACTGGTGTGAATGCCCTGGCCGGTGGCGTGGGTGCCCTGGCCTCGGCGGATGGGGCCACCTCGCTGGGCTTCGGCGCCCAGGCGACCATCGAAGGCAGCGTGGCGCTGGGCAGCGGCTCGGTCGCCAATCGTGCCCTGGCACCGGCTTCGGGCGCGATCCCGGCGGGTAGCGCGACCATTACCTACAACACCACCGACAAGGAATTGCTGGGGGCCGTCTCTGTGGGCGACAGCGACTCCTACCGCCAGATCACCAATGTGGCGGATGGTACCCAGTCACAGGACGCCGTGACGGTGCGTCAGTTGCAGGGGGCCATTGGCTCGGTGATCGATACCGGCACTAAGTACTTCCATGCCAATTCGGATCAGCCGGACTCGCTTGCGGTGGGCGAGGACAGTATCGCGGTGGGGCCGACCACGGTGGTCAACGGCGATGCCGGCATCGGCATGGGCAACGGTGCCACCGTTGGTCAGATGGCTCCCGGCGGCACCGCCATCGGTGACGGTGCCGAGGTGATGCTGGCTGATGGCATGGCGCTGGGGACCGAATCGCTGTCCGAGGCCGAGCAGGGCGTCGCGCTGGGGACCGGAGCAACGGTCAGCCACGACCAGAGCGTGGCACTGGGCAGCAACTCGGTGACCGCCGAGCCGGTGGCCACACCGGGGACGACGATTGCCGGTACCGACTATGACTTCGCCGGCATCACGCCGGATAGCACGGTTAGCGTGGGTGACGTGGGCGCGGAGCGCACGATCACCAACGTGGCGGCGGGTCGTCTCTCGGCCGACAGCACGGATGCGGTCAACGGCAGCCAGTTGTTCGCCACCAACCAGGCTGTGGAGAATGCCAGCCAAGGCTGGGATCTAAGCGCCCAAGGAGCGGACACTACCAATGTTGCCCCGGGAGATGCGGTGGATTTGGCCAACACCGACGGCAACCTAGTGATCGCCAAGAACGCCACCGATGGCGCCCAGGAAGCCGTCACCTTCGACCTGGCCGATGAGGTGACCATCGGCACCGATGGCCCGACCCTCAACGACGATGGGATCGACATGGATGGCGACACCATCACCAACGTCGGCGACCCGGTGAATGAGGGCGATGCGGTCAACAAGCAGTATGTCGATAGGGCCGGCGATGAGTTGACGGCCGAGGGCATCAACTTCTCAGGTAACGAAGGCGATGTTGTCCATCGTGACCTAGGTCAGACTCTGGCCGTCACCGGTGAGGCCACAGCAGGCGGCACCTATAGTGGCGGCAACCTGAAGACGGTGACCGACCCGGATACGGGGGCCATCCAGCTGCAAATGACAGATGCCCCGCAGTTCGGCGACGTCACCATCAATGCGGATGATAGTGGCCAGGTCTCGGGAGTCGCCGATGGTGCTATCAATGAAGATAGCGCCGATGCAGTGAATGGCAGCCAGCTGTGGGAAACCCAGCAAGCCCTGGAAGAAGGCCAAACGCATTACTACAGCGTCAATGATGGTGGTACCCAGGGCGACAACTATGCCAACGATGGTGCGACCGGCGTGAACGCCATCGCGGCCGGGGTGGATGCCGAAGCTACCGCCGATGGAGCCGTGGCCATGGGTGACGGCGCCACGGCCAGTGAGGTCGGTAGTGTGGCGCTGGGTTCGGGTGCTACGACCGAAGCGGCGGTTGGTACTGCCGATATCACGGTCGGCGGCCAGACCTATGCCTTCGCTGGCGCTTCGCCGGTCGGGACGCTCAGCGTCGGCTCCGCCGGTGCCGAGCGGACCATCACCAACGTGGCGGCGGGACGTGTCTCCGCTCAGAGCACGGATGCCATCAACGGTAGCCAGCTGTATGCCACCAATCAGGCGGTGGAAAGCGTGGAAGGCCGGGTCGGCAACGTCGAGGGCGATGTCACGGACTTGCAAGGCAGCGTCTCGGATATTGACGGTCGTGTCACCAACGTCGAGGGCGATGTGTCCAATCTGGATGATGAGGTGAGCCAGCTGGATGACCAGGCGGTGAAGTACGACTCCAACGACGACGGTAGTACCAACTACGACTCGATCACCCTGGAGGGTGACGGTGGAACCACTATCACCAATGTCGCGGATGGCGATGTTTCCGAGAGCAGTTCCGACGCGGTGAACGGAGGCCAGTTGTGGGAGGTTCAGGAACAGGTCACCAATATCAACGAGGAAGGCAGTAAGTACTTCAAGGCCAACTCGGAAGCGGCGGATGCGCGTGCCGAGGGTGCCGAGAGCGTGGCCATGGGGCCGGAGAGCGTTGCCCGGGGTGATCACAGCGTGGCGACCGGCGACGGCGCGGTGGCCGAGAGTGAAGGCGGCGTGGCGCTGGGGGCTGGCTCGCAAGCCACTCGTGAAGGCATGAACGGTGCCGAGGAAGCCTTCTCGGGCGAATCCGTGGCCTCGACTCAAGGCGCGGTCTCGGTGGGCAGCGAAGGCGGCGAGCGTCAGATCACCAACGTGGCGGGCGGTACCCAAGCCACGGACGCGGTCAACGTACGCCAGCTGGAGTCGGTGCAGGCCGGGGCGGTGAACTACGACCGCAACGACGACGGAAGTGTGGATTACAGCTCGGTGACGATGGGGCAGGAGGGAACGCCGACGCAGATCCACAACGTGGCGGCTGGCGAAGCGCCGACGGATGCGGCCAACGTGGGTCAATTGCAGGATCTGAATCGCCAGTTCAGCCAGCAGATCGATGGGCTCGGCAATCGCATCAATAAAGTTGAAGACAATGCCAATGCAGGCTCGGCCAGTGCTATTGCCGCTGCCTCAGTGCCTCAGGCTTATCTTCCTGGCAAGAGTATGGTGTCTGCTGGTGCGGGTACTTATAACGGTGAGTCGGCGGTTTCCGTCGGGGCCTCTCGCCTCTCTGACAATGGTCGCTGGGTGGTGAAGCTCAATGCTACGGGTGACTCGCAGGGTAACTTCGGTGCCGGTGTCGGCGCTGGCTTCCACTGGTAATCGCAGGGAGATCAATCATGGAACATAGACGCTGTTGCACAACGGTACTGGCGATCGGAGCCGCCGGCATGATGTCCCTGGCCTTGCCGGGGTGTGCCACCAGCGGCCAGGGCGAGGCGGAAACCTCGCCCACCGCCGGGGCCGAGAGCGAGGTGACGTTTCCCGAGCCAGGCGATGCCTGGCTCGAACAGGGGACCTACGTCAGTATCGAGAATCTGCGCAAGATGCAGGCTGGGGTCTCCAAGGATCAGATCTATGATCTGCTTGGGAGACCGCATTTTTCCGAGGGTCTGTTCGGGGTGCGCAAGTGGAACTATATCTTCCATCTGCCGGCCGGTTATGGGGGCTACATGACTTGCCAGTATCAGGTACAGTTCGATGACGCCATGCTGGCCGAGAGCCTGCATTGGCGTGAGTCGCGTTGTGCCGCTTTGCTTGAGCCCCGCGCAGATGAACCGACACGTATGTCCCTGGCGGCCGATACGCTGTTCGATTTCGACAGCGCCCAATTATCGCCGGAAGGGCAGCGGCAGGTCGACGAACTGGCAGAGCGTATCCGTAATGACTTCGTCGATCCCGAGGTGATGGTTGTGGGCCACACGGACCGGCTAGGCAGTGATGCCTACAATCAGGCCCTGTCCGAGCGGCGTGCCACTACGGTGCGCTCCGCCCTGATCGATAACGGTCTAGAGCCGATGGTGATTCAGAGTCGTGGTCTCGGAGAGCGTCAACCGGTAACGCGTTGCGAGGGGAGTCGGGGGACGCTTGGATTGAAGGAGTGTCTACAACCCAACCGTCGTGTCGATATCGAGGTGAAGGGCGGGCAGCGCTGAGCCCGCCGGCTGTTTCGAACTCTCCCGTGGGGGCCAGGCTCCCATGGGGGCTATGTTCACGGGTGCGCCGTTACTCCAGCAGACTGGAGGATATCCAGCCGAGTCCTTCCTGTTGTGGCAGGTAGACTTGGCTCCAGCCATCAGAGCTTCCCAGGATGCGTAAGGTATCGCCTTGCTGGACCTTGGTGATGATATCGTGGTCGGTAGAATTGCCGGCACGAATGTTGGCGGTGCCGACTTGCACTTCACTAGCTTGTAGGTGCTCAAGGCTTGACGAAATATTCTCGGCGGCAACGTCGTTGCCTTGCTGTGCTGACATGGCGAACCAGAAGACAGCCCAGGCATGATTGCTTTCCACCCCCTTGCCCTGGGCGTACATGGCACCAAGGTTGTTCTGGGCATAAGCGTCACCGGCCTGAGCCGCTCTGCGATACCACTTGATGGCTTCGCCATAGTCCTGTTCCACGCCGCGGCCATTTTCGTAGAAGGAGCCGAGGTTGTTCTGGGCTGCGACAACATCTTGCTTGGCAGCGGCCTCGAGCCACTTGGCTGTCTCAGTATCATTCTGTTTGACGCCCTTGCCTTCCAGATAGAGTAGAGCCAATTGAAACTGAGCTTTAGCTTCTCCCTGTTCCGCGGCTTGCTGATACCAACGAGCCGCCATCGCAGGGTCAGGGTCGGTATTATTATCATCGCCGGATAGGTACTGCTCGGCGAGCTTCATCTGTGCAGGTGCGTAACCACTGTCAGCGGCCAGTCGATACCATTTTTGGGATTTTTCGAGATCCTTTTGGGTTCCCTTACCTTGCGCATACATTTCGGCGAGGCGGAACTGAGAGCGAGCACTTCCTTGCTCGGCGGACTGACGCCATTCATAGATGGCGGAGGCGAAATTGCCTCGTTGGTATTCGTCGGTACCTTTTTCAAAATCCGCCATGGCCAGGGAAGCATGGAGGCCAAGAAGGCTGAGAATGGCCAGTTTCCATTTCATTGGTCACCCCTTGTGTGCCGATATTGTTTGCCGGAAGACAGGTTCCGTGAATCAAGGTTACAATGTAACGTGCATGATATCGAGCATACCGTCGCCATATCAGCAAGGTATCAGCCTGGCTGAAAATTGATGCCGGATCGTCGGGTTATTGGTTGTTGTCTTCATTTGCCTTATCCCTCTGGGCTTGCTGATTCGACTCCATCCCTGCTGAAGATGCCTCTCCCTCAGTGAGCATATCGACACGTTGGTGGGTGAGGACACAGATGATACCGGCATTATTTTCAAAAATTGGGTAGTTGGTGTCGCAGTATAGTGCTGCGGTGTTCAGTGTATTAAAGGCGCGTAAATCACGGTTTGATGGTGTCAATCTGGCCATGAATAGCTCGCCTTCTGGGCACTCCATTGCCTGTTGATCTGTAGTGGCAATGCACAGACTTGATTGATCAATCTGGGGAGATTCTGAATGTTCTGGAAGACAACCTGTCATCAGAAAGGAAAAGCCTAAAGCCGCTACAGGAAGGGAAAATTTGCGTATCATTATTGAGAGGCCTTGTATGTTGGTGATGCTGAAATGCTTTATAGGTTTTTGGCGCTATTGATAGTGTCTTATGAATTTTGAAGGACTCTTCTGTTCGTAGCAAGGGGCTGAGTGCAACAATACCCATTGTGCTGTTGACAGGCTTTTGTGGTACTACACCATCAATCCAGTCGTCATCTCAATGGTATCTTTGACGTCTTGCAGCAAGTGCTGGCGAACCGGGCCATGCTTTGCCAAGGCTGTACGTGCCTTGGGTCAGGTCACCTTCCCTGTTGTTGGAAATTGCGAGCTCTGGCGCTCGTGGGTTAACGCTGACCATGCAGGGTATTTGCCACGTCGACCAATATCGTAACAACGCGGCTTGTACCCAGGGTGACAGGGGCTACGTTTTGTCCGGTGCGGTTTCTGAGCCAGGTGAGGACAGGATCGGCTATCGCTGACGTAAGTATGCTTCATAAGGGCTGGTGCCGGTTATCTGGCTCCCGTTTGAGGCGTAGCCTTGGGCTAAGAATATGTTTGGCTAACGGTGAAGTTTTGTATTGGTCATTGCGGTTTGTAACCCCGATAAAGGGTGAACAGTAAAAGAACGGCCACCGCGTCAATGTGACGGGTGGCCGTTGCCGTTTGCGGCTGGTGCCGGTGAGTGGACTCGAACCACCGACCTACGCATTACGAGTGCGTTGCTCTGCCAGCTGAGCTACACCGGCTTCATGCCGAGCGTAACGCCTGGCGTGCCGCTTTTTCCAGAGGCCTGCCTCGGCGAGGCAGGCCTCTGCCGTCCCTCAATAGGCATAGTCGCGACCGGCGGCCTTGGCGCGCTCGCGAGAGCTCGGGTTGACGGACTCGCGGAAGGGCATCTCGCATACGGTGGCGGCGACGGGCTGCCCCGGGATGTCGAGAAACTCGTCGGGGAGCCAGGCCACCAGTTCAGTACCCAGCACCGCCGAGGCGACCGGCACATAGGCCATCGCGATGTTGGTGCCGAGTTCCGGCGAGTACCAGGGCGAGGTGATCCAGCCGCAGGGGGCGCTCTCGGCGTCCGGGCCGACCAGCCAGAAGTCCGGTGCATAGTCCTCGATGGGTTTGCCGTCGAGTTTCAGGCCCACCAGTTGGTGGGTGAAGGGCGGATTGCCGGCATTGACCTGGGCACGCGTCTCTTCCAGTACGTCCTTGCCGATGTAGTCGGCCTCCTTGCCCTTGGGCACCATGTGGCCCAGGTTGCACTGAAAGGGGTTGGTCTCGTGGTCCAGGTCCTGGCCGTAGGAGAGGATGCCGGCGGCGATACGGCGATGGTGGGCCGGGGCGATGACCATCAGGTTGTATTTCTCGCCGGCACTTCGAATGGCGTTCCAGACGGTTTCGGCGTTCAATGTCGAATCGTAGGCATAGACCTCGTAGCCCTTCTCGCCGGAGAAGCCGGTCTGCGAGATCAAGACATCGACGCCCTCGATTTGCGCGGCCATCAGGCCGTAGTAGGGCACGTCGCGTACTGCTTCGCCGACCAGGTCGGCGACCAGGTCCTCGGACTTGGGACCCTGGATCTGCAGCGGGCTGACGTCGATTTCGTCGATCTGTACGTCGTAACCCATGCCGTGGTTGATGCCGCGGAACCAGTAGGCCAGGTCGGAGTCGCTGATGGTGAACCAGAACTCGTCGTCGGCGACGCGCAGCATGACCGGGTCGTTGAGCACGCGGCCACGCTCGTCGCAGAGCACCACATAGCGACCCATCATCGTCGGGACCCGTGTCACATCGCGGGTGCAGACGTAATTGCAAAAGGCTTCGGCCTCGGGTCCCTTGACGCGAATGGGGCGCTCCACCGCGACGTTCCACAGCGTCACGTCATTGACCAGGGCGCGATACTCTTCCATGGCCCCGCCGTCCTCGGGGCGTACATAGGCGCGTGGATGGTACATGCGGTTGTAGACAGTCGCCTTCCAGCAGCCGGCCTCGACAGAGAGGTGCCAGTAGGGCGATTTGCGCACCCGGTTGGAAAGCAGCAGTTGAATGCCGGGGTCACCGCTCTGACGGAGGTTGACCGGCACCAGGCGATCGCTCTGATCGATGGAAGCTTGGAAGTTGACGTTGGACATGGCGCGGCACTCCTCGTCCTTGGCTGAAAGTTCGAGACGGGTCTCATCACGAGCTCCTGGCGGATATCCGCTTGCCGGTGAGGACCGGAGGTGGATGCAATCCGCCATTATTTTCAAGGTAGGAGTGCAGCTGTGTGCCAGCGTCTCCATGACGACGCTGGAGTTGCTAGTGGCGACACGGGTCGGGCGTTGGCCTTCTTCAGGCGTCGGTATCGCGCACTCGCGTCAACCCTTCCTGGGCGCTGGAGGCGACCAGCCGACCGCTGCGGTCGAAGATGCTGCCGCGACTGAAGCCGCGTGCGCCGCCGGCCCAGGGGCTGTCCATGTCATACAGTAGCCAGTCGTTGACCCTGACGTCATGGTGGAACCACAGCGAGTGATCGAGGCTGGCGATCTGCAGCCCGGGGTCGCCGAACTGAATGCCATGGGGTACCAGTGCCGTGGTCAGCAGGTTGAAGTCCGAGCTGTAGGCCAACAGGTAGCGGTGCAGGGCCGGGTCGTCGGGCAGCTCGCCGGCCAGGCGGAACCACAGGCGCTTGCGGGCCGGCTGGCCGGGTTCGGCGCTGTCCTCTACATGGCGGAATTCGATGGGGTGGCCGGGGAAGCGGGTGATGCGGTCGTCGTCGGCCTCCGGCGCTTCCGGCGCGGCCACGTCCGGCATCCGTGGCTGGTGCGCTATGCTGGTTTCCTGGCCATGGAAGGAGGCGCTGCAGAAGAAGATCGGGCGGCCTTTCTGGATGGCGGTGATGCGGCGCGTGGTGAAACTGGCGCCATCGCGGACCGCATCGACCTGATAGACCACCGGCATTCGTGGATCCCCGGGGCGCAGGAAGTAGCCGTGCAACGAGTGCACGCGGCGGCTGGCATCGACGGTATGCGTGGCGGCCGAGAGTGCCTGGCCGAGCACCTGGCCGCCGAACAGCTGGGGCAGGCCCAGGTCCTGGCTGTGGCCGCGAAACAGGTTCTCTTCCAACGGTTCCAGGGCGAGCAGTTCGACCAGGGCGTTTAGCGAGTCGGACATTGGAGGGGTATCCTTGATCCTTGACGCGTGCGGTATGCGTTGTGTCGCACGCCATTATCTTCATGTCGGGCAGTCTACTGGAGTCCAGGGTGATACGCAGCGATGAATACTACATGCACCGTGCCATGGATCAGGCCCGGCGCGCCGAGCAGGCCGGCGAGGTGCCGGTGGGTGCGGTGGTCGTGGATGCGGCCGGTGACATCATCGGCGAGGGCTACAATGCCCCGGTGTCGACCCATGACCCCAGCGCCCATGCCGAGGTGCGCGCCCTGCGCGATGCCGGCGCCAGAGTCGGCAATTACCGGCTGGAGGGGTGCAGGCTGTTCGTCACCCTGGAGCCCTGCCTGATGTGCACCGGTGCCATCATTCACGCCCGGCTGGCCGGTGTCGTCTATGGGGCTGCCGAGCCACGCAGCGGCATGGTGGAGTCGCGTGCCAATCTGTTTGCCCAGCCCTGGTACAACCATCGCGTCGAGGTCACCGGAGGCGTGCTGTCAGCGCGTATCTCCAGGCAGCTGAAAGGATTCTTCCACCAGCGGCGGGAAGGTCAGCCGGCCAGTGACGACAGCACTGGATGACGGAGGCCCCGCTCAGGAGCTGGGGGGGATGACATCGAAGCTGCCGCTGCCCGGCACGGCATCATCCGGCAGTCGCGCATTGATGGGATGGAACTGCTCCTGACTGCGGTCCACGTAGGTCAGGACCTCGTAGTAGCGGCGGATGTTGCGGACGTACACCACCGGCTCGCCCCCTCGGGCGTAGCCATGCTGAGTCTGTTCGTGCCACTGGCTTTCCTGCAGCAGGGGTAACGAGCGGCGCACATGCACCCAGGAGTCCGGGTCGCCGCCGCGCTGTTGGGTGATATCACGGGCGTCATACAGGTGGCCCAGCCCGACATTGTAGGCGGCCAATGCCATGTAGAGACGGTCGTCGCCGGTGATCGACTCGGGCAGCCGCTCCTCCAGGCTGCGTAGATAGCGTGCGCCGCCCGCGATGCTCTGCTCGGGGTCGAGACGGTCGTCGACGCCCAGGTCACCGGCGGTGGGCAGGGTCAGCATCATCAGGCCGCGCACGCCGGTGGGCGAGGTGGCCTCGGGGTCCCAGTGCGACTCCTGGTAGCCCACCGCAGCCAGCAGCTTCCAGTCGAAGCCGGTGGCACGCGCCGCTTCGCGAAACAGTTCGGCATAGTCCGGCAGTCGTTGCTTGGCATGCTGGATGAAGGTGCGGGCGCCAACGTATTCGAGATAGTTGTCGCGGCCGAAGTAGCGGGTCTCGAGGCGCTGCAGCAACCCGGACGCCTGCATGTCGGCCAGAAAGCGGTTGGCTTCGCGCACCAGGCCGAGCCCCTGGCCGGCGGGGAAGGCCCAGGCCAGCGAGAGCGGCTTGCCCAGCGTGAAGCCGTCCTCCACCTCCGGGAAGAAGAGCCGGTTGAGGCGGAACTGGTGCTGGTAGACCACGGCGGCATCCAGCTCGCCGCTGGCGACCCGGCTCAACAGGGAGGCGATCTCCATGTCGTTGGATTCCTTCCAGCTGAGCTCGGGGTGCTCGGCCTGCAGCTCGCGCATCACGGTGTCGGTGCCGGTGCCGCTCAGGGTGCCGATCTCCAGCTCCACCAGGTCGGCGATGCTCTCGGGTGGCGTGAGGCCGCGGCGATAGACCACGAGCGGCTGCAGCGGCATGATCGGCCGACTGAAGATCAGGCCGTCGCGACTCGGGTCGAGGGGCAGGGCGGCCGCCCCCATGTCGCCCTGAGCGCGCACGGCCTCCAGCACCTGGGTGCTATTGTGATCATCGTCGAGTGCCAGGCTGACGCCCAGATGGTCGGCGAAGCGCCGCATCAGCTCGTATTCGAAGCCGGTCGGACCCTGGCGGCCTTCGTAATAGGTGGTCGGCGTGTTGCGGGTCTGCACGCTGATGAAGTCGCGCTCGAGCACGTCCTGCAGGTGCTCGCCCGGCTGATGACTCGGGGGCACCGGCAACAGGGCCAGCAGCACAGCGCTGCACGCTGTCAGGTAGCCACGCCAGTGGCGACGGAAATGGGCGAGCCGGGTTGCGGACATAGCGGTGCTGAGCGGTGAAGGGATCTTCACCTTACCCAGCGAACCCGCGCCTGTCATCATTCCCGATTTCTCGCCATCCATGCTTTCCAGTATCATATGACCATTCAGTCGCCGCGGGATCCATCCCGATGCGGCTCCCCGAGGGCGTGTGGCGGGGAGATCCGGGTCGAGGTTCGGCGTTGTCGGCGCTTTATGCTTCCTTCACATTTCGCTTGCTTCAGAGGTCCGAGGATATGCTCGAACTGCGCGGTGCGCCCGCCCTATCCGCTTTTCGTCACGCCAAGCTGCTGGAAGCCCTGTCTCGCGTGGCGCCAGGTGTCGAGGCGCTGGAAGCCGACTATGTGCACTTCGTTGACCATGAAGGCGAGCTGGCGGAGTCGGAACAGCGGCTGCTCGAGGGGCTGCTCGACGATGGTACGTCGCCTGAGGCGAGGTCGAGTGGTCGGGGGCATCTGTTTCTGGTGGTGCCGCGCATCGGCACCCAGTCGCCCTGGTCGTCGAAGGCCACCGATATCGCCCATAACTGCGGATTGAAGCGGATTCGTCGGCTCGAACGCGGCATTGCCTACCGCGTGCGGTTCAGCGGCGAGTTTTCCGAGGCAGACTTCGAGGCCGTCACGGCGCAGCTGCATGACCGCATGACCGAGACCGTGCTGTTCGATGCCTCGGATGCCGCCAAGCTGTTCGAGCATCATCAGCCGGCGCCGCTCGGCCAGGTGGCCCTCCTCGAGGGCGGTCGCGAGGCACTGGCCACTGCCAACGTCGAACTGGGCCTGGCCCTGGCCGAGGATGAAATCGACTACCTCTGCGAGGCATTCCAAGGGCTGGAGCGCAACCCCACCGATGTCGAGCTGATGATGTTCGCCCAGGCGAACTCCGAGCACTGTCGTCACAAGATCTTCAATGCCGACTGGGTGGTAGACGGCGAGGCCCAGCCGCGTTCGCTGTTCAAGATGATCAGGAACACTCATGAAAGCTCGCCGGACGATATTCTCTCGGCCTACAGCGACAATGCGGCGGTCATCCGTGGCAGCGAGGCGGGGCGTTTCTTCGCCGCCCCCCTGACCGGCAAACAGGCTGAGAAGGCGGTTTATGCGGCCCATCGGGAGCCGGTCAACATCCTGATGAAGGTCGAGACCCACAACCACCCCACGGCCATTGCGCCGCACCCCGGGGCGGCCACCGGGGCCGGCGGCGAGATTCGCGACGAGGGCGCCACCGGCATCGGCGGCAAGCCCAAGGCCGGCCTCACCGGCTTCACCGTATCCAACCTGCGCATTCCCGACTTCGTGCAGCCCTGGGAGGCCTTCGATTACGGCAAGCCCGAGCGTATCACCAGCGCGCTGTCGATCATGCTCGAAGGCCCCATCGGGGGCGCCGCCTTCAATAACGAATTCGGGCGCCCGAACCTGACCGGCTACTTCCGCACCTATGAACAGGACGCGCTGGGTGCCGATGGCATCGAGCGCCGCGGCTATCACAAGCCGATCATGATCGCCGGGGGCTACGGCAACATCCGCGAGGATCACGTCCAGAAGAGCGAGATTCCGGTGGGTGGCAAGCTGATCGTCATGGGCGGGCCGGCCATGCTGATCGGGCTGGGCGGCGGCGCGGCCTCGTCGATGGCCTCGGGAGCGTCCAGTGCCGATCTGGACTTCGCCTCGGTACAGCGCGGCAATCCGGAGATGGAACGGCGGGCCCAGGAAGTCATCGACCGCTGCTGGTCCCTGGGCGATGACAACCCGATCTGCTTCATCCATGACGTCGGCGCGGGCGGGCTGTCCAATGCGCTGCCGGAGCTGGTCAAGGATGGCGAGCGCGGCGGGCGTTTCGAGCTGCGTGAGGTGCCCAATGCCGAGCCGGGCATGAGCCCGCTGGAAATCTGGTGCAACGAGGCCCAGGAGCGCTATGTGCTGGCCGTGGCGCCGGAAAACCTGGCGGCCTTCGAGGCGCTGTGTCAGCGCGAGCGTTGCCCCTATGCCGTGGTCGGCGAGGCCACCGAAGCGCACCACCTCGAGGTGCGTGATGGCCACTTCGAGGCGACCACGGCGCAGACGCCGCCGGTGGATCTGCCGATGAGCGTGCTGTTCGGCAAGCCGCCGAAGATGCAGCGGGAATTCGCGCGGCAAAGCCGCGACCTGCCGGGCATCATGCTCGACAACCTGGATCTGCGCGAGGCGCTGGATCGGGTCCTGAGCCTGCCCACCGTGGCCTCCAAGAGTTTCCTGATCACCATCGGCGATCGCTCGATCACCGGTCAGGTGGCACGCGACCAGATGGTCGGCCCCTGGCAGGTACCGGTGGCCGATGTGGCGGTGACCACGGCGACCTTCGACACCCATGCCGGTGAAGCCATGGCGATGGGCGAGCGGCCGCCGGTGGCGCTGATCGACCCGGCGTCCAGCGCCCGTCTGGCGGTGGCCGAGACCATCACCAACCTGGCCGCGGCGCCGATCGCGCGGCTGGGCGATATCAAGCTGTCGGCCAACTGGATGAGTGCAGCCAGCCATCCGGGCGAGAATCAGGCGCTGTATGACGCCGTGCATGCCGTCGGCATGGAGCTGTGTCCGGCGCTTGGGATTGCCGTGCCGGTGGGCAAGGACTCGATGTCGATGCGCACCGCCTGGCAGGCCGCGACCGGCGACACCGGCGAGGTGGAGGAAAAGAGCGTCACGGCACCGCTGTCGTTGATCACCACCGGTTTCGCGCCGGTGACCGATGCCCTGCGCACCCTGACGCCCGAGATCGACATGGCGCGGGATGAATCCGACCTGATCCTGGTCGACCTGGGCGGCGGTCGCAATCGCCTCGGCGGCTCGGCGCTGGCACAGGTCTATGGCCAGGTCGGTGACGAGTGCCCGGATCTGGACGACTCGGAGGATCTCAAGGCGTTCTTCTCGGTCATCCAGGGCCTCAATGCCGATGGCAAGCTGCTGGCCTATCACGATCGCAGCGATGGTGGTTTGCTGGTCACCCTGCTGGAGATGGCCTTTGCCGCGCATGCCGGCCTGGAAATCAAGCTCGACTGGTTGGTCGACGAGCCCGGCGAGGCCGTCAATGCGCTCTTCGCCGAAGAGCTCGGGGCGGTGATTCAGGTGTCCCGCGAGCACACCGAAGAGGTACTGACCCAGTTTGCCGGCGCGGGAATCGAAACCTGTGGGGTCATCGCCCGTCCGCGCTATGACGACCAGGTACGCGTCACCCTGTTCGAGGAGCCGCTGCTCGAGACCACGCGCATGCTCACCCAGCGCACCTGGAGCGAACCCAGCTATCGCATGCAGGCGCTGCGCGACAACGCCGACTGTGCCAAGAGCGAATTCGATGAGCTGCTGGATGCCCGCGACCCGGGCCTCTCGGCCACGCCGACCTTCGATGTCGACGAGGATATCAGCGCGCCCTTCGTCAACACGGCCCGTCCTCCCATGGCGGTGCTGCGCGAGCAGGGCGTGAATGGCCATGTGGAGATGGCCTGGGCCTTCGACAAGGCCGGGTTCGAGGCCGTCGATGTGCACATGAGCGACATTCTCGAAGGACGCGTCGGCCTCGAGGACTTCAAGGGCCTGGTGGCCTGCGGCGGCTTCTCCTATGGCGACGTGCTGGGGGCCGGCGGCGGTTGGGCCAAGTCGGTGCTGTACAACGCGCGGGCACGGGAGCAGTTTGCCGCCTTCTTCGGTCGTGACGACAGCTTTGCCCTGGGCGTGTGCAACGGCTGCCAGATGCTCTCGCAGCTCAAGGAACTGATTCCGGGCGCCGAGCACTGGCCGCAGTTCGTGCGCAACGAGTCCGAGCAGTTCGAGGCGCGCGTCTCCATGGTCCGCGTGGAGCAGAGCCCGTCGATTCTGCTCGCCGGCATGCAGGGCTCGAAGCTGCCGATCGCCGTGGCCCATGGTGAAGGGCGCGCGGCCTTCCGTGACACGGCCCACCTGCGTCAGGTGCAGAGCAGCGACCAGGTGGCGCTGCGCTACCTCGACAATCATGGTCAGTCGACCACGCGCTATCCGGCCAATCCCAATGGCTCACCGGCGGGTATCACCGGCCTGACCACCCCGGACGGCCGGGTGACCATCATGATGCCGCACCCCGAGCGCGTGGCCAGGGGGGTGACCAACTCCTGGCGCCCCGCCGAGTGGACGCAGGACGGCGCCTGGATGCGCATGTTCCGCAATGCACGGCACTGGCTGGGCTGAGAAGCGCCGGGCCTGACTTGACCCCGTAACGCAAGACGCCGGCGCCCGAGGAGACAGGCGCCGGCGTCTTGCCCATGCACTCAAGCATCGCGGTGATGTGCCTTAAGCATCGTCCTTGTGCTTCAAGTGCGCCTCCAGGTCGTCGAGCATATGACGGAACTGTGCCACGAAATGGTCATAGCGGCCGAAGTCGTACTCGCAGTTGTCGCAATAGACGTGGTACTGACCCTGGCGTCCGGGTGGCAGGCGCTTGTAGCGGCTACCGCATTCCGGGCATTCAGGGCCGGTAGGTTGGGTGGTCATGATGGGCTCTCCTTATCGCTCGTACACTTCAGGTATCGTGCCGGCAGGCCTGGAAATCAAGGTTGACGGCATGATATGAAAAATTTTGGCATGGAACCCGGTAGAATGGCGAGCCGGTATCGCTCAGAGGCCCCATGAACGCTGTTGCCCCACCTCACTTGCGGCCCTATCAGCAGGCAGCCGTGACGCGCGTCGTCGAGCACTTTCGTGCCACGAATGACCCCGGGGTGGTGGTGCTGCCGACCGGCAGCGGCAAGTCGCTGGTCATCGCCGAACTGGCCAGGCTGGCACGTGGTCGCGTGCTGGTGCTGGCGCATGTGCGCGAACTGGTGGAGCAGAACCATGCCAAGTACGAAGCCTATGGCCTCGAGGCGGATATCTTCAGCGCCGGCCTGGGGCGCAAGCAAGCGGCGCGTCAGGTGGTGTTCGGCTCGGTTCAGTCGGTCGTGCGTAACCTCGAGGTCTTCGATGACTCGGCAACGGCTTTTTCGCTGCTGGTGATCGACGAGTGTCATCGCGTCTCGCTGGACGAAAACTCGAGCTATCGGCGCGTCATCGATGCGCTGCAGCGCTGTAACCCGAGCCTCAAGATACTCGGCCTGACGGCCACGCCCTACCGGCTGGGACAGGGCTTCGTCTATCATCGCCACCATCATGGCATGGTGCGCGGTGAAGAAGACTGCTTTTTCCGCGACTGTGTCTTCGAGCAACCGCTGCGGCTGATGGTCAAGCAGGGCTATCTGGCCGCGCCGCGCCGCGTTGATGCGGCCGTGGCCCGTTATGATTTCTCGCGGCTGGCGCCGGGGGCGGGCGGTCGCTACCAGGAGGCCGAGCTGGATCAGGTGGTGGCCGGCAACCGCGCGACCCCGGCCATCGTCGCCGAGGTCGTCACGGCCGCCGCCGAGCGCCGGGGCGTGATGCTGTTCGCCGCCACCGTGGCGCATGCCGAGGAGGTCCTGGGGCTGCTGCCGTCGGGCGAGGCGGCGTTGATCACCGGGGCCACCCCGTCCACCGAGCGCCAGGCGCATATCGCGGCCTTCAAGGCGCAGCGTCTCAAGTACCTGGTCAATGTCTCGGTACTGACCACCGGCTTCGATGCGCCCCATGTCGATCTGATCGCCATCATGCGGCCGACCGAGTCGGTCGGGCTCTATCAGCAGATGGTCGGTCGCGGTCTGCGGCTCGCCGAGGGCAAGCAGGACTGCCTGATACTCGACTACGCCGGCAACCCCTGGGATCTGTATGCGCCCGAGGTGGGGAGCCCGCGGCCGGCGTCGGATACCGAGCCGGTGCAGGTGCCGTGCCCGGTCTGTGAGCACGCCAATCTGTTCTGGGGGCGGCGTGATGGCGACCTGGTCATCGAACATTTCGGACGGCGTTGCCAGGGGCTGGTCGAGGATGACGACGGCCGCCGGCGGCAATGCGACTTTCGCTATCGCTTCAAGGAGTGCAAGGAGTGCGGTACCGAGAATGATATCGCCGCGCGGCGTTGTCATGGCTGCCAGGCGATGTTGGTGGATGCCGACGACAAGCTGCGCGAGGCCCTGAAACTGCGCGATGCCATGGTGCTGCGCGTGACCGGCATGCAGCTCGAGGCCACGCACAACGGACGCGGCCTGCCACGCCTGAAGGTGACCTATCATGACGAGGACGGCGAGACGCTCAGCGAATGGTTCGCCCTGGAGAGCGCGGCCCAGCGTGGCGCCTTTGCGGCGGTATTCCTGCGCCGTCACCTGCGTGCGCCCGGCAGCGACTGGTGGCCGGGCAGCCCGGCCGAGGTGGTGGCGGAGCGTCGTCGCCTCAAGGCACCGGACTTCGTCATCGGCCGCAAGGTCGGGCGTTACTGGCAGGTGCGCGACAAACTCTTCGAGTACGAGGGGCGCTATCGCACCGCCGCAGCCGCCGAGGCGGCGCATGGCTTACCTTGAGGGGGGCGGTCTTGGTAGACTCTCCCCTTTGACGAGAGGCGCACTTTCGCCCGGCTTCTCGTCCCCTGCAGGAGGCCAGGCCACGCGTGAGCGATACGCCAACGACCGCCGATGGTGAGACAGTCAGCCGCGACCCGGCGCCGTCGGATGCCGGCCCGGACGCCGTAACGAGCGCTGCCGAGCACAGCGCCGCGCAGCGGGCGGCATCCCTCGGTCGGCTTTTCGACGAGCCGATCACCCAGCTTCCGGAGGATCTGTACATCCCGCCGGAAGCCTTGCGCGTGTTTCTCGAGGCCTTCGAAGGACCGCTCGATCTCCTGCTGTACCTGATTCGTCGGCAGAACCTGGATATTCTGGCCATCGATGTGGCCAGCATCACGCATCAGTACATCGAGTACGTGCAGCTGATGAAGGCCATGGAAATCGAGCTGGCTGGGGAGTACCTGCTGATGGCGGCCATGCTGGCGGAGATCAAGTCACGCACCTTGCTGCCGCGCCCGCCGAAGCAGAACGAGGAGGACGAGGAAGAAGACCCGCGGGCGGAATTGATCCGCCGGCTTCAGGAATACGAACGGCTCAAGAATGCCGCGGAATCCCTCGGGGACCTGCCGCGCCAGGGGCGTGACTGGTTTCCGGCCAGGGCCGCCTTGCCGCCGCTCGAATCACGGGTGATCCATCCGCATGTCGAGCTCGATGAACTGCTGGGCGCGCTGGCCGGCATCCTGCGCCGGGCCGAGCTCAACCAGTCGCACCAGATCAGTCGCGAGGTGCTGTCCACCCGCGAGCGCATGCAGGTGATTCTGGGGCGCCTGAGTCATGAACATCACACCCCCTTCGAATCGCTGTTCAGCCTCGAGGAGGGGCGGGCCGGCGTGGTGGTGACCTTCATGGCGATCCTCGAGCTGGCCAAGGAGACGCTGATCGAGATCGTCCAGAATGCGCCCCTGTCGCCGATCCATGTGCGGGCCAGGGCGCAGACCGAGGCGGTCGAGGGCGACGAAGACTTCTACGCTGAGGGCGAGGAGGGAGAAAGTCCCTTTGCCGCCGAGGACGATGGGCAGGATGGCCCGGCGGATGACATGCCGCATGAGGGTGAGTCGCCGCAGGCAGAGGAGCAAGGCTCGGCATGAGTGCCATGGAATATTCCGAGACCCCGCTGGACGAGATCCTCGAAGCGGCCCTGCTGGCGGCAGGTTCGCCCTTGCCGCTGGAACGCCTCGAGGCCCTGTTCGATGATCAGGAGCGGCCGTCGCGACGGGCCTTGCGCGAGTCGCTGGAGCGCGTCGAGTCGCGCCATGAACAGGGCGCCATGGAAATGCTGGAGACAGTCTCGGGGTATCAGCTGCGTATTCGGCCGCGCCTGTCGTCCTGGGTTTCGCGGCTCTGGGACGAACGCCCGCAGCGCTATTCGCGGGCGCTGCTGGAAACACTGGCCATGGTCGCCTACCGCCAGCCGGTCACGCGTGCCGATATCGAGGAAGTGCGGGGCGTCTCGGTCAGCGGCTCGATCATGCGCACCCTGACCGATCGCGGCTGGGTGCGGGTGGTCGGGCATCGCGATGTGCCCGGTCGCCCGGCGGTCTATGCGACCACGCGTGCCTTCCTCGACGACTTCGGGCTGAAGACCCTGGATGAACTGCCGCCGATGCATGAGCTCAAGAGCTTCGGCGAGGAACAGGCCGATCAGGACGACGCGCCGCCACCGCCCCAGGAGGCATTGCTGGCGCAGGCGGATGAGCCGCTGGACGCGCCGGATGACGCCGCGGCCGAGCAGGCCGGGGAGGGCGCTACAGACGAGACGGCCTCGGCGGATGACGCCGTGAGCCAAGATCGCGATGCCACCGACGCGACACGCCCTGATGAAGACGGGGTGCCGGCAGCCGAAGTGGCCGATGAGGCAGATGCCACCGCGTCCGCGGCGGCGACCGAGGACCCGGCATCGGCCGGGACAGCCGATGCCTCAGCAACACACGCCGGGACGGCGTCCGAGCGGATGAGCCCGAGCTTTGCCGATCTGGAAGCCCGGCTCTCCGAGCGTGCTCGAGGCCGCGTCGAGGATGACGCTGCCCCGGGGACGGAATCCACGACAAGTGAGACAGACGATGAGTAACACCAGCGAGAAACTGCAGAAGGTGCTGGCCCGAGCAGGCCTGGGATCGCGCCGCGAGATGGAAACGGCGATTGCCGATGGGCGCGTCAGGGTCAATGGCCAGGTCGCCACCCTGGGTGACCGCATCGAGCCGCATGACCGGGTGGCACTCGATGAGCGCCCGGTCACCCTGCGTTCGGCGGAGGAAGTCCCGCGTCGGGTCATCATGTACAACAAGCCCGAGGGCGAACTCTGCACGCGCAAGGACCCGGAGGGTCGCCGCACGGTCTTCGACCGCCTGCCGCGTCTCAAGGGCGAACGCTGGATCGCCATCGGCCGCCTGGACATCAATACCAGTGGCCTGCTGCTGTTTACCACCGACGGTGAACTGGCCAATCGGCTGATGCACCCGGCGACGCAGATCGAGCGCGAGTACGCCGTGCGTGTCATGGGGGAGGTGACCAAAGGGCAGATCAAGGCCATGGCCGAGGGCGTCATGCTGGATGACGGTCCGGCGCGCTTTACCGACGTGCAGGAGTTCGGTGGCGAAGGGATCAACACCTGGTTCCATGTGGTGATCATGGAGGGGCGCAACCGTGAGGTCAGGCGTCTCTGGGAGTCCCAGAACCTGACCGTCAGCCGCCTCAAGCGGGTGCGTTACGGTAATATCTTCCTCGACAAGCGCACCAAGGCCGGCGAGTGGATCGAGCTGGGTCAGGACGAGATCGATGACCTGGCCGCTCAGGCAGGCCTGGAGTCGCGCCGGGTACCGGAGCTGACGCCGGACGAGAAGAACCGCTGGAGTCGCGACAAGAACAAGCGGCGTCCGGTGCAGGGGGTGCGCAAGCCCAAGGCACCCAGGAATCGCGGCCACTGAGGGGCATCAGTCTGCCGATCATGAGCAGGGCGGATAACCCGCCGGGACCGGGCAAGGCGGATTCTCGTGCCGAGCATGAAAAAACGCTTGCCACCGAAGGGGGTTATCCGTATTATGTGCACCCGTTCGGCAGGGTCGTTAGCTCAGTTGGCAGAGCAGTTGGCTTTTAACCAATTGGTCGTAGGTTCGAATCCTACACGACCCACCATCCGAACCTGTGCCTGGCCGCCAAGGCCATGCGGGTCGTTAGCTCAGTTGGCAGAGCAGTTGGCTTTTAACCAATTGGTCGTAGGTTCGAATCCTACACGACCCACCAGATTCCGCGCCCCCGTCTCCCCGGAGACGGGGGCGTTCTGTTTGCACGCGCGCCAGCGGCATCGGGCGGGCGCCGCGCCCGGCCCGGACAGGCTTGCAACCTGGGCGTCGGGGCGTCATCATCAAGCAACGTCATTCAGCGGGCAGCCGACATCGCCGAGCGCGAGCCGCATGCCCCGGACGCGGGTCGACCACCGCGATAGACGCATTGGTTGGCCCTCTGGTGTGTCGCGCCGTGCGGAGCGCACGTAGCCCGGCACCTGGTGTAACGCAGGGGGAGCCCCTGCTGGTCACAGTGGTAGACACGATGACGATCATGACTTCCCGTGCCGAGCTGCGCGATCAGCTGGCACGCAGCTATTGCCCGACACGTATCCCCGCCGAGGACGAAGCGCGCGTCGAAGAAATCAAGCGCCTGCTCGAGGACAACAACGCTGTCCTGGTGGCGCATTATTATACCGACGACGCCATTCAGCAGCTGGCCGAGGAAACCGGTGGCTGTGTGGCGGACTCCCTGGAAATGGCCCGCTTCGGTGCGCGCCACCCGGCCGATACCCTGGTGGTGGCCGGGGTGCGCTTCATGGGCGAGACCGCCAAGATCCTGTCCCCCGAAAAGCGCGTGCTGATGCCGACCCTGGAGGCGACCTGTTCGCTGGATGTCGGCTGCCCGGCGGATGAGTTCGCGACCTTCTGCGATGCCCATCCCGATCGCACCGTGGTGGTCTACGCCAACACCTCGGCGGCGGTGAAGGCGCGTGCCGACTGGGTGGTGACCTCCTCGATCGCCGTGGATGTCATCGAGCACCTTCAGGCCAGGGGCGAGAAGATCCTCTGGGCTCCCGACAAGCACCTGGGCAGCTATATCCAGCGTCGCACCGGAGCCGACATGCTGCTCTGGGACGGTGCCTGCATCGTGCACGAGGAGTTCAAGGCCAAGGGCGTCGAGGATCTCAAGGGGCTCTACCCGGAAGCGGCCGTGCTGGTGCATCCCGAGTCGCCGGAACCGGTGGTCGAACTGGCCGATGTGACGGGCTCCACCTCCCAGCTGATCAAGGCGGCCAAGGAGCTGCCCCAGCAGGAGCTGATCGTGGCCACCGACCGCGGTATCTTCTTCAAGATGCAGCAGGCGGTGCCCGACAAGACGCTCTTCGAGGCGCCCACGGCGGGCGATGGCGCGACCTGCAAGAGCTGCGCCCACTGCCCGTGGATGGCCATGAACGCGCTGGACAACCTGGCCGGTGCCCTGCGCCATGCCAGCGGCGAGATCCGCGTCGATGAAGATCTGCGTCTACGCGCCCTCAAGCCGCTGGAGCGCATGCTCAACTTCAACGCCTGAGGCTCACCAGCTACGAGAGGCGAGGGCTGGCGTGCCAGTGGGCCGTTGCCGTGCTGGGGCAGGCTCATGCCGCCGCGCGTCGACGTCGCCTGCATCTGGCAAGCCGGCCCCGGTCATGACAGAATCTGCACACTTCCCGGATTCCGTATTGCCGGACGGCGTATCCCGCCCCAGGCGACATGACTGAGCACGAGGACAGCATGCCCGAATATCGTTCCCGCACGACCATCGTCTGTCGCAACATGACCGTCGCCCGTGCCCTGTGGCGTGCCACCGGCGCCGACAGGGGTGCGGTACGTGACCTGACCCGGCTCGACTGACGTTTTTGGTTTCGATGACCCCGGCCGCTGATGCGGCCGGTGCCTTTTCTTTGTTGTTCAGGATGCCCTCGTTATGAAGACGCAGACCCTCAATGTTGGCCTGGTCGGCTTCGGCATGGCCGGCAGGACCTTTCATGCGCCCCTGGTCGCGGCAGCGCCTTGGCTGGAGCTGTCAGCGGTGGTCAGCGGTGACGCCGCCAAGGTGCAGGCGGTCTACCCCGGGATGACGGTGCATGAAAGGTCCCAGGCCTTGTTTGCCGACCCGCAAATCGACCTGGTGGTGATCGCTACCCCTAACGAATGGCACTTTCCGCTGGCCAAGGCGGCGCTGGCGGCGGGCAAGCATGTGGTGGTCGACAAGCCCATGGCGGTGTCGCTGGCCGAGGCTCGTCAACTGAAAACGCTCGCCGAGAATGCCCAGCGGCTGTTGAGCGTCTTTCACAATCGCCGTTGGGACAATGACTTCCTGACGCTCAAGGCCCTCTTCGAGCGCGGCGATCTGGGCCGTATCACGGCGCTGGAATCGCGCTTCGACCGTTTCCGCCCGCATGTCGGCGATCGCTGGCGTGAGCACCACCGGCCCGGCAGTGGGGTCTGGTTCGACCTGGGGCCGCATCTGCTGGATCAGGCCCGCGAGCTGTTCGGCATGCCGCGCGCCATCCTGCTGGAACTCTCCAACGCGCGGGACGGGGCCGAGATCGACGACGATTTTCTCGCCGTGCTGGATTACGACGCAGGTCCGCGTGTCACGCTGAGCGCCAGTTCGCTGATTGCCGAGCCGACACCGCGTTTCGCGGTGCATGGCACCCGCGGCAGCTTCACCAAGTACGGACTCGATCCCCAGGAAGACTGGCTCAAGGCGGGGGCGACACCGGAGCCCGGCTGGGGCGTGGATGAGACGCCGGCCCGCCTGATGCTCGATGAAGGGCAGGGCGAGGAGATCGCCCTGGTGCGCCATGAGCTGCCCTGCGAGGCCGGTGATTATCGCGCCTACTATGATGCCATCGCCGAGACCCTGTTGCATGGCACGCCGCCCCCGGTCACGGCCGAGAGTGCCCTGGACACCATGGCGCTGCTCGAGGCCGGGCTGGACAGCTATCGCCAGGGGCGCTGGGTCAAGCTCAAGGAAGGTAACGGGGCGCGCCGCCGCCTGCTTCACGGCAAGGGCGAGTAATGCCCGAGCGTCCCCGGCGGTTCGCTCGGGGACGCGCTCACCACAGCAGGGAGGCGCTCGGCTCGGCGCGCAGCTTGTCGCGGGCAATGAACAGCGCGGCAATGGCGCGGGCTTCATGAAAGTCCTCGCGTGCCAGGAGCGCGCCGATGTCGTCGAGGGCATGCGTCTCGACGATGAGGGGCTCGGGTTCGTCACCGGGCAGGCGTTTGGGGTAGAGGTCGCTGGCGAGGATCACCTGCATGCGGTGGCGCATGTAATTGGGGGCCAGGCTCAGCTCTACCAGTGGCTCGAGACGGTGCGCGCCGAAGCCGCATTCCTCCATCAACTCCCGGTTGGCGGCGGTGATGATATCTTCCCCGGGGTCGACCAGTCCCTTGGGCAGGGTCAGGGTATAATCTTCCAGGCCGGCCGCGTACTCGCGGATCAGGAGCACATGCTCCGGGTCGGGCATGGCGACGATCATTACGGCACCGCTGGCATTGGCATTGCCGCCCAGGCGCTCGAAAGTGCGCTCGGCGCCATTGGCAAAGCGCAACTCCATTTCCTCGATGCGGAACAGGCGGCTGGATGCCAGGTCGCGGCGTGCCAGTACACGGGGTTTGTCGAGAGGTTCGCTCATGCGGTCTCCAGTCAAGGGCGAGGCGGGCCTGCTGAAATGCGTCCCTGTCGTCTATTGGTTACACTACCACGTCTGTTAAGCCCACGAGACGCTACCGCGCCGCCCGCGAGGACTCCATGATTGACTGGCGTGCCATTGATACCGTTCTGCTGGACATGGACGGTACCCTGCTGGACCTGCACTTCGACAGCCACTTCTGGCTGGAACACCTGCCGCGCCGTTATGTGGAGCTGCATCGCCTGGATGATGCGACCCAGGAAGAGGTGCGTGCCCGCATCATTCGCGAACAGGGTAGCCTGGACTGGTACAGCCTGGCCTACTGGCGCCGTGAACTCGGCGTCGACATCGTCGCCCTGAAGCGCGAGGTTCAGCACCTGATCGGCCTGCGCAGTGATGCGCTGGACTTCCTGACCTGGCTCAAGCAGGCCCATCCGCGTGTCGTGCTGGCGACCAACGCGGATCGCGAGAGCCTGGAGCTGAAGTTGCCGCTGACCGGCCTGGAGTCGTACCTGGACGCGGTCGTGTCCTCCGCGGATGTCGGGGCGCCCAAGGAAGAGCAGGCGTTCTGGTGGGCTCTCCAGGAAATCGAACCCTTCGATCCGGAACGAACGCTGTTCATCGATGACAACCCCTCGGTACTGGAAAGCGCCCGCGAGTTCGGCATTCGCCACTTGCTGGGCATTCTTCAGCCCGACAGCCGGCGCCCGGAGCGTCGGATCGAGTCGTTCATCGCCCTGGAACGCTTCGCCCGGCTGTTGCCGCAGGACTTGCCGCCGCAGGAGGATCCCCATGGATAACGTCAGGCTGGATAAATGGTTATGGGCGGCGCGTTTCTTCAAGACGCGAGCCCTGGCCAAGAAGGCCATTGAAGGAGGCAAGGTCCACTACAACGGTGGACGAGCCAGGACCAGCAAGCATGTCGAGGTGGGGGCCCTGATTCGTGTGCCTCAGGGCTGGGACACCATGGAAGTCGAGGTGCTGGCGCTCTCCGAGCAGCGTCGCGGTGCGCCGGAAGCCCGCGAGCTGTACCAGGAAACCGCGGAGAGCGACAAACGCCGCCGCACCGAAGCCGAACAGCGACGCCAGGCCAAGCAGGTCATGCAGCACCCCTTCAAACGCCCCGACAAACGCGACCGGCGCGAAATCAAACGGTTCATGCGCGGGGAGTAATGACGTAAGGGAAAAGAGGTAAGGGGTAAGGGGTAAGGAGCAAGGGTGTGGCGCTGGTGCAGATCGCATATGTCCACCGCTTTTTTCTTCCTTCTTCCTTCTTCCGTCTTCCTTCTTTGCCCCTGCCGTGCACTTCCCCGCTGACTTCTCAACCCAATTCCAGGCAGTACTCATGACGGATCAGATACAACGTTTTCTCTTCGATAATACCAACGTGCGCGGTGAGGTCGTCTCGCTTCAGCAGGCCTACGCCGAGGTGGTCGAGCGGCATGACTATCCGCCGGCGGTGACGCGTCAGCTGGGTGAGCTGCTGTCGGCAGTGGCGCTGCTGACCGAGACCATCAAGCTGAATGGCACCATGAGCATCGAGGTGCGCGGCAAGGGAGCGCTGTCCCTGTTGATGGCGGAGTCCAATCCCGGCGGCGAGCTGCGTGCCATTGCCCAGCTCGACGAGAATGCCGCGATTCCGGATGAAAACGCCGGCTTTGCCGAGCTGCTCGGAGAGGGGCAGATCACCATCACCCTGGATCCCGACGAGGGCCGTCGCTATCAGGGCATCGTCACCCTGGAGCAGGACAATCTGGCCGGATGTCTGGAAGATTACTTCAGCCGTTCCGAACAGCTGCCCACCCGCCTGTGGCTGGCGGCGGACGATCAGCGCTGCGCCGGCGTCATGCTGCAACGCCTGCCGGACGAGTCGTTGAATCAGGATGAGGACGCCTGGGAGCGCATGGTTCATCTCGCCGACACCCTGAAGAGCGACGAGATGCTGACGCTGGAGCACCATGAGCTGCTGCATCGGCTCTTCCATGAAGAGCAGGTGCGTGTCTTCGATCCCAAGGCACTGTACTTTTCCTGCAACTGTTCGCGGGAACGCATTTCCAGTGCGCTGTTGACGCTGGGAGAGGAGGAGTTGCGCGATATCCTGGCCGAGCAGGGCGGTATCGCCACCCAGTGCCATTTCTGCAACACCCGCTATGAATTCACCGCGGCGGAAGTCGACGCCATGCTGGAGGATCCATCCGCGGAGCCGCCGACGGTTCATTAGGCTTCCCTTGGCATCCAGGGATACTGCCTGCGCTCGGTGTGGTCTTCCGCCCCAGCCTGGTCCGTGGTGTCGGCAGGGTGGCGTGTATGAAAACTACCGATAGTGGCGACTTTGTCATGCAAGTTGCAGGCGCGGCCCGTGTTCTGTCTTCATCCTTGAGCAGGCTGTGCGGGGCGGGCCGGCATCGGGGCGGATCATGAGGTGATCGGGCTTGATGTAGTAGGAAAACTACATGAACGTCGGGCAATGTCGGCGTTTCCCGCCGCACGGGTTTTTGCCATAATGCGCGGACTCATCCTTCAGCGGGTGTTGCCCAAGACGAGACGGGTAACCGCATGCGACGCCTGCAGGATGGGCTGAGACGCGTCCAGGAAGACGCCCGGCAAACCGAGAGAGAATTGGCCGCAAGGCCCCAGGAATCGACATGACCACGACTCAAGCCGTCCCCGCAACTGCCAGCACGCAGCCCGCCATTGCCCATGTCAATCTGAGCAGCGCCGAGTTGATCGAGCGTGCCGTGGCCAATGGTGAAGGCCGTCTGGCGGCCAATGGTGCCCTGGTGGTGAATACCGGTGAGCGTACCGGTCGTTCCCCAACGGATCGTTTCATCGTCGACGAGCCGTCCACCAGCGGCAAGATCGACTGGGGCAGTGTCAATCGCCCCTTCGATGCGGACAAGTTCAGTGCCCTCTGGGAGCGTGTCGAGGCGTATCTCAACGCCCGCGAGCGCTACGTCTCCGAGCTGCATGTCGGCAGTGATCCGGTGCACTATCTGCCGGTCAAGGTGACCACCGAAACGGCCTGGCACAATCTCTTCGGCCGCACCATGTTCGTGCGCCCCGAGCTCTACAACCCGGCGACCAAGGGTGAGTGGACCATCCTCAACGCGCCCTTCTTCGAGTGCGACCCGGCCCGCGACGGCACCAACTCGGAAGGCACGGTGATCATCAACTTCGCCGAGCAGAAGGTGCTGATCGCCGGCATGCGCTACGCCGGCGAGATGAAGAAGGCGATGTTCTCGGTGCAGAACTTCCTGCTGCCGGACGCCGACGTGCTGCCCATGCACTGCAGTGCCAATGTCGGCGAGGATGGCGAGACCACGCTGTTCTTCGGCCTGTCGGGCACCGGCAAGACCACCCTGTCCGCCGATCCGGCACGCTACCTGATCGGCGATGATGAGCACGGCTGGGGTGTGGGCACCGTCTTCAACGTGGAAGGCGGTTGCTATGCCAAGTGCATCGATCTGTCCGAGCAGAATGAGCCGGTCATCTGGAATGCCATCCAGTTCGGTACCGTGCTCGAGAACGTGGTGCTCGATGATCGCCGCCAGCCGGATTACGCCGATGGCAGCCTGACGCAGAACTCGCGGGCCGCCTATCCGCTCGAGCATGTCGAGAAGCGTATCCCCGAAAATCGCGCCGGCGAGCCCAATGCCATCGTCTTCCTGACCTGCGACATGAGCGGGGTGCTGCCGCCGGTGTCGGTGCTGTCCAAGGAAGCCGCGGCCTATCATTTCCTGTCCGGCTATACCGCCAAGGTGGGCTCCACCGAGATGGGCGCCTCCGAGGGGCTGGCCGCGACCTTCTCGACCTGTTTCGGGGCGCCATTCTTCCCGCGTCCGGCGCGCGAGTACGCCGATCTGCTGATCAAGCGCGTCGCCGAGCAGGATGCCCAGGTCTACCTGGTCAACACCGGCTGGACCGGTGGCGCCTATGGCGAGGGTGGCGCGCGCTTCGCGATTCCCACGACCCGCGCCATCATTCATGCCATCCAGACGGGCATGCTGCGCGATGTGGAAACCAAGCGCATCGCCGGCCTCAACCTGGATGTGCCGACCGCCGTGCCGGGTGTCGAGACGCGCCTGCTCGACCCGCGTGAAACCTGGTCCGATCAGGCGGCCTATGACCGCCACCTGCATGAGCTGGCCGCCAAGTTCGTCGACAACTTCAGGAAGTTCGACGGGGTCAGCGAGGCCATCGTGCAGGCCGGCCCGCAGGTCGACTGAACCGACTCGTGAACCCTCGGGGCGCCCGGGAGTCGAAAGCGGGGAAGGGTGACCTTCTCCGCTTTTTTGCGTGAGGGCTTCGACCATCTACCGAACGAGGAGCCATGCCATGCAGCGTCGTCATTTTCTTGGCCTGCTGGGACTGGGCGGGCTAGCCGGCCTGGCGCCGGGCATTGCCAGCGCCCGACCCAAGCCGGATCTGTCCGCCGCCCCGGGGCTGGAGCCCCTGGAGCTGAGTGAAGCCGAATGGCGTGACAGGCTCTCCGACGAAGAGTTCGAGGTGCTGCGCGAAGCCGGCACCGAGCCGGCCTTTTCCAGCCCGCTGGACCAGGAGACCCGCGAGGGTATCTATCACTGTGCCGGCTGCGATCTGCCGCTGTTCGAGAGCCACATGAAGTATGACTCCGGCACCGGCTGGCCGAGCTTTTTCCGTCACATCGAGGGCCATCTGCTGGATGAACTGGATCTGGTGCTGCTGATCCCGCGAACCGAATATCACTGCGCACGCTGCGGTGGCCACCAGGGGCATGTGTTCGATGATGGTCCCGAGCCCACCGGCCTGCGCTGGTGCAACAATGGCCTGGCACTGACCTTCAAGCCGGCCTGACGGCTTGACAACCGGTCCCGCGCCTGATTTTCTAGGCACATGAACATGAATCGCGCCAACCTCGTTCTCGACCTACGACTACTAGCCCGCCGCTGAGCGCGCCGGGCGACGTTGACGTCGCCCATTCGTGAGTCGACAACGAGGTTGCAACATGTTCATCGCCATACCCAACGCCCAGATTCCCGCCTTTCGTGACGCACCCGTCTGCCGCTGCGCAACGTCTGGTGAAGTGTCCTGCGCCCCGCTTGCCTTTCGGCAGGCGGGGCGTTGTCATTTAGAACCGTCCATGTCTCAGGGAGAACGCCGCCATGATGCTCGATAATCCTTCCACCAAGTACCGCCCGTTCGTGGGCGTCGACCTGCCGGACCGACAGTGGCCGAGCCGGCGCATCGAGGCACCGCCCCAGTGGTGTGCGGTCGACCTGCGTGATGGTAACCAGGCGTTGATCGACCCCATGGACCAGGAGCGCAAGCAGCGCCTGTTCGACCTGCTGGTCAGGATCGGCTTCAAGCAGATCGAGGTGGGCTTTCCCTCGGCCTCGCAGACCGATTTCGATTTCGTGCGCTCCCTGATCGACAACGACAAGGTGCCGGAGGATGTGCACATTCAGGTGCTGACCCAGGCTCGCCCGCATCTGATCGATCGCACCTTCGAGGCCCTGAAGGGCGCCAGAAACGCTATCGTGCATGTCTACAACGCCACGGATCCGGTATTCCGTCGCGTGGTGTTCAACGTCAACCAGGCCGAGTGCGTGCAGATCGCCGTGGATGCCACGACGCGCATCCGCGAGCACATGGCGGCCGCGCCGGAGACCCACTGGACCTTCCAGTATTCGCCGGAGCTGTTCTCGACCACCGAGATGGACTTCGCCGTGGAAATCGTCGATGCGGTGTCGGCCACCTACGAGCCCACCAGCGAAAAGCCGATGATCGTCAACCTGCCGGCCACCGTGGAGTGCGCGACCCCCAACAACTATGCCGACCAGATCGAGTGGTTCTGCCGCCACGTGGCCAGGCGCGACAGTCTGATCGTCAGCGTGCACCCGCACAATGACCGGGGGACCGGTGTCGCGGCCGCCGAGCTGGCGGTCATGGGCGGTGCCGACCGTATCGAGGGCTGCCTGTTCGGCAATGGGGAACGCACCGGCAATGTCGACCTGGTCACCCTGGCCATGAACCTCTATACCCAGGGCGTGCATCCGCAGCTGGACTTCTCGAACATCACACCGGTCATGCGCGAGGTCGAGTACTGCAACCAGCTGCCGGTGCACCCGCGCCACCCCTATGTCGGCGACCTGGTCTTCACGGCCTTCTCGGGCTCGCATCAGGATGCCATCAAGAAGGGCATGGCGGCTCGGCGCGAGGATCCGGACGGTGTCTGGGCGGTTCCCTACCTGCCGATCGACCCGCTCGACGTGGGTCGCAGCTATGAGGCCGTGATCCGCGTCAACAGCCAGTCCGGCAAGGGCGGGGTGTCCTATCTGCTTGAAGAGGAACACGGCATCGAGCTGCCGCGTCGCCTGTCCATCGAGTTCAGTCAGGTGGTGCAGGAAGTCGCCGACCGGCTCGGCAAGGAAATCACGTCCGAGATGATCTATCAGGCCTTCCGTGACGAATACCTGGAGAAGAACCAGCCATTCGCCCTGGCCAGCCATCGCATGTCCTCCGAGCCCGACAGTCCGGTGGTCAATCTCGAGGCGACCATCGAGGAAGGCGGCGAACGGCGCACCATCCAGGGACAGGGCAATGGCCCGCTGGCCGCCTTCGTCAAGTCGCTGGTCGCCGAAGGCCACGACGTCGAGATCATCGACTACCATGAGCACTCGCGGGGGCAGGGCTCGGACGCCGAGGCCATCGCCTATGTCGAGGTGCGCATCAACGGCGAAGCCGTGTTCGGCGTCGGCACCGACGAGAGCATCACCAGCGCCTCGATCAAGGGCGTACTCAGCGCCATCAACCGCCAGCTCTCCAACGAAGCCCCGGCACCCAATGTGACGGTGGAAACATTAGCTTGAAGCTTTAAGCCAGAAGCTTGAAGAAAAGGCGCCCCACCAGCCTGAACTGACCCCCAATAGTTGGACGGTTCATTCAGCCCGGCGGGGCGTCTTGCTTGACGCAGCCACATACACTTGACTGGCTTCCAGCTTCCAGCTTCCAGCTTCCAGCTTTCGGCTCAAAGCGGTGTCTTGCTGGCTTCGCCGGGGATTTCCCTGACCAGCCTCGGCATCAAGAACCCCGGCAGTGTCGTGCGCAGTTCGGCGACCAGGCCGCGTGCGGTGTCGTCGTCGATGTCGAAGTGAGCGGCGCCTTCCACCGGGTCCAGTACATGCAGGTAGTAGGGCAGGATGTCGGCTTCGAAGAGGCGCTCGGAGAGCTCGGCCAGGGTCGCTACCGTATCGTTGACGCCGCTGAGCAGGACGCTCTGGTTGAGCAGGGTCACGCCGGCCTGGCGGAGTCGCTGGCACGCCGAGATGACGCTGTCGTCAATCTCCGCGGGGTGATTGATGTGCAGCACCATGACCTTCTGCAGGCGAGTCCTGCCGAGCCAGTCGAGCAGGGCGTCGTCGATGCGGTCCGGAATGACCACGGGCAGCCGTGTGTGCAGCCGCAGTCGTTTCAGGTGCGGAATGGCCTCGAGCTGGTCCACCAGCCAGCCAAGCTGGCGGTCATTGGCCGCCAGGGGGTCGCCGCCGGACAGGATGGCCTCCCGGATGCTGGTGTCCTGGCGCAGGTAGTCCAGAGTGTCGGCCCACTGGGCGCGCGAGGGGGCGTTTTCCTCATAGGGGAAGTGGCGTCGAAAGCAGTAGCGACAGTTGATGGCGCAGGCCGGGCTGGTGATCAGCAGGACGCGCCCGGCGTACTTGTGGATCAAGCCGCGGCGGGCGGTGTGCTCGCGTTCTTCCAGGGGGTCGCTGACGAAGCCGGGGGCCTGCTGTTGTTCGGCCTCCAGCGGCAGTACCTGGCGCAGCAGGGGGTCATGCGGGTCGCCCGGGCGCATGCGCGACAGGTAGGCTTCCGGTACACGCACCTCGAACAGGGCATGGCCGGCCTCGGCGCCGGGCCACCACTGCGCGTCGAGCGCCAGGCGGCGACACAGCTCGCGGGGGTCGCGAATGGCATGGGCCAGCTGCTGCTGCCAGGTGTCTGCCGAGCCATGGCGCTGCAAAGGGATGGGGCTTCGGGTTATCATGCGCGACACCTATCGAGGCGAGCGAGGGGGCAACCCTCGACCACTATCATTTGCTTGCTCGCGCGCGGGAGTATCATGCCCGGCGCGACGGAATATGGAATCACTCTCATGGCGAATTATTCTACCAATGAATTCAAGGGCGGTCTGAAGGTCATGCTGGATGGTGACCCCTGCGCCATTCTCGAGAATGACTACGTCAAGCCCGGCAAGGGCCAGGCCTTCAATCGCGTCAAGCTGCGCAACCTGATGACGGGACGTGTCTGGGAGCGCACCTTCAAGTCCGGCGAGTCGCTGGAAGCCGCCGATGTGCTCGAGCTCGACATGGAGTATCTGTATACCGATGGCGAGATGTGGTACTTCATGCTCAGTGACGGCTCCTTCGAGCAGTACCCGGTGGAGAAGAAGGCGCTGGGCGAGACCGAAAAGTGGCTCAAGGAGCAGGTGGTCTACACGGTGACCCTGTGGAATGACAATGTCATCAATGTCACGCCGCCCAACTTCCTCGACCTGGAAGTCGTCCAGACCGATCCCGGCCTGAAGGGCGATACTGCCCAGGGCGGCTCCAAGCCGGCCACGCTCTCTTCGGGGGCCGTGGCCCGCGTGCCGCTGTTCATCAACGAGGGCGAAGTCCTGAAGATTGATACGCGGACGGGCGAGTACGTCGGCCGCGCTTGATTTCGGGCCCTTCCTGCGCTCGCTCATACGGCGTTGACTCCTGGGGGCGGCTTGCTCATTTAGCGCTGCTAAACTCCGCCGCCTTACCCATGAGTCGCCTTGTCTGAGCATCGCTCGGAGAGGGCGCTAGCTGGGCGGGACTCGTCTGCAAGGCCACATTCTTTCGGGTGTGGCCTTTGTCGTCTCTGGAGGAAACATAGATGTCGATGGATTGGCGGCCCTCGGCCGATATCGAGACGTTGCGCGAGCGCGCGCGGTTGATCGGGGAGGTGCGGGCCTTCTTCGCCGAGCGCGGGGTCATGGAAGTGGAAACACCGGTGCTCGGCCGGGCGGGCAGCACGGATGTGCATCTGGCCTCCCTGCATTGCACCGCCACCACGCCGGCGGGGCGGCAGCCACTGTGGCTGCAGACCTCGCCGGAGTTCCACATGAAGCGCCTGCTGGCCGCCGGCAGCGGGCCGATCTTCCAGCTGGCTCGCAGCTTTCGGGATGGCGAGGTCGGCTCGCGCCACAATCTCGAGTTCACCATGCTGGAGTGGTATCGGCCGGGGCTCGACCTGGATGGTTTGATGGCGGAGACCGAGGCGCTGATCCGTCGGCTGTTGCCAAGCGACCCTGGCGCGCTACGGCGCCATCGTTATCGTGAGCTGTTCCGCGAAAGCCTGGATTTCGACCCCTTCCATGAGCCGCTCGAAGCCCTGCGCCGCCTGGCCACCGAGCGGGGCGGGCTCGATATGGCCGAGGCCTGTCGCGACGATTGTCTCGACCTGCTGATGAGCCTTGTCATAGAACCGCGACTGGGCCGGGATGGCCTCGATGTCGTGCTGGACTACCCGGCCAGTCAGGCGGCGCTCGCCCGCCGCCATCGCGATCCGGAAGACGGCGAGTGGGTTGCTTCGCGCTTCGAGGTCTACCTGAGCGGGGTCGAACTGGCCAACGGCTACGACGAGCTCACCGACGCCGAGGAGCAAGGCACTCGCTTCGCTGAAGATAACGCCGCCCGCCGCGCGGCCGGCCTGCCCGAAGTGGATGTCGACCAGAACCTGCTGGGGGCTCTCGAGGCCGGCATGCCCGAGGCCAGCGGGGTGGCCCTGGGGCTGGACCGGCTGATCCAGCTGGCGCTGGGCAAGGCCAGTGTGGCCGAGGTCATGGCCTTCGCCACGCCGCGCGCCTGAGGCCTGCGCGCCGCTGAAGGTGTCGCGCGTCAGTCGGCGGCGTGCGCCTCGCCGCTCGTCTCGCCCAGGCGCTGGCCCATCTGCACCTTGCCGCCGGCCTCGAGGGTGTCGAAGTCCAGCGAGTCGGCGAAGGCCATGACCACGGTGGAGCCCAGCTTGAAACGCCCCATCTCGGCGCCTTTCTCCAGAGTGATGGGCGTCTCGAAGCCCAGGCGCTGGACAGCGTGGCGCGGCAGGGGAGCGATCTGCCCGGCCCAGACGGTCTCGATGCCGGCGACGATCATGGCGCCGACCAGCACCATGACCATGGGGCCGTGTTCGGTGTCGAAGTGACAGACCAGGCGCTCGTTGCGCGCGAACAGGCCGGAGACGTGCTGTGTGGTGGCGTGGTTGACCGAGAACAGTCGGCCGGGCACATAGACCACCTCGCGCAGGGTGCCGGTCAGCGGCATGTGCACGCGGTGATAATCGCGCGGCGACAGGTAGACCGTGGCGAAACTGCCGTGGCGATAGCGTGCCGCGGTGCTGTCGTCACCGCCCAGCAGGTCGCCGATGGTGAACTCATGCCCCTTGGCCTGGACCAGGCGGCCCTGAGCGATGGCGCCGAATTGAGACAGGGTGCCATCCGCCGGCGACACCACACCCTGGCCCAGCGGCCGCGCGCCTTCCTTCAAGGGGCGGGTAAAGAACTCATTGAAGGACGGATAGGCACTCGGCTCGGGTTGCTGCGCCTCGCTCATGTCGACCCGGAAGCGGCGAATGAAGGCCCGAATGGCCAGGTTCTTGACCGCCGTCACCCGGCAATCGGCGAGACGCCCCACCAACCGCGACAGCAGGTGGTGGGGCAGGGGGTACTGAACGAGCGCAAAGAGCTTGGATGGGGTCACGGCACGCGGTTCCTTGGTGTGGGCGGGGGCTGGAAGTCCCCGGCTGCGCCGGGAGCTTTAAGCCGTAAGCTGGAAGCTGGAAGAAGACCCTTGACCCAGGGGATGCGGGCTTCATGCTGCCTTCGAGCTTCGAGCTTCGAGCTTCGAGCTTCGAGCTTCGAGCTTCGAGCTTCGAGCTTCGAGCTTCGAGCTTCGAGCTTCGAGCTTCGAGCTTCGAGCTTCGAGCTTCGAGCTTCGAGCTTCGAGCAGCTCGTTTCTCGCAGCTCGTGTCTCGACATTCCTATGATGTCTCGATCGGTGTGTCGTCGCGGTTGCCCCATTCCTTCCAGGAACCGGCGTAGCCGCGCATCCTGAGGCCCAGCGCCTTGCCGACCAGCCAGGTGAAGCCGCTGCGGTGGTGGGTCTGGCAGTGGGTGACGATGTCCATGTCCGTGGTCAGGCCCAGGGCGTCCAGCTCGGTGACCAGTTCGGCGTAGTCGCGTATGCGCAGCTGACGTTCCGGGTCCATGGCGCGGGTCCATTCGAAGTTGACCGCGCCGGGGATATGGCCGAGGCGCTGGTTGTCGCCCTTGTGGCCGAGGTATTCGTCGCGGCTGCGGGCGTCCCAGATGGCCAGGTCCGCGTCCTCGAGCCGCTCGATGATCTCGTGGCGGTCGATGGCGGCCTCGGGGTGGCGGAATTCGGCCGTGTACTCGCTGGGGTTCGGCGTCACGGTGTCGGTCGCGATGGGGAGCTCGGCGGCGCGCCAGGCCTGGATGCCGCCATTGAGATAGGAATAGCGCCCATGACCCAGCAGTTCCAGGGTCCACAGCAGCCGACCGGCCCAGCCACCACCTTCATCGTCATAGGCCACCACATGGGTATCCCGGGTCAGGCCGAGGGACGAGAAAAGCTGTGACAGCGCCTCCGCCGACGGCACTTCGTTGGGTACCTCGCCGGAGCCCGCTAGCAGGCGGCGATGATCCAGGTAGACGGCGCCGGGCACGTGCCCCTGGGCGTGACTTTCGGCCTTGAGCGGCACATCGATGATCAGCAGCTCCGATGCATCCAGGTGGGCCGCCAGCTCTTCCGGCTCGATGATCAGTGGCAAGAGGTTGTCTTCGGAACTCATGGCATTCTCCTGGCAAGAGAGGCCTGATGGCCTCATCCTTGATGGTTCTCGAGGCTATCGACGATACGCCGATAACTGGCGAAACGGTCAGCATGAATGTCGCCATTCTCCACGGCGGCCAGCAGGGCGCAGCCGGGTTCGGCGCGGTGGCGGCAGTCGCGGAAGCGGCAGTGGCCGAGGTGATCACGAAATTCGATGAAGCCGTCGGCGACCTGATCGGCGCTCAGGTGGGTCAGGCCGAACTCGCGAATGCCGGGAGAGTCGATCAGTTCCCCGGGGCTGTCGGTGGCCGCAGGCTGTCCCCCGTCGGCGTCCGCCGCGGGGGATTGCCGGAAGCGGTAGAGCCGCGCCGTGGTGGTGGTATGGGTGCCCTTGCGGCTATCGGTGGAGAGGTCGCCGATGCGCAGGTCCTCCTCGGGCAGCAAGCGGTCGATGAGCGAGGACTTGCCGACGCCACTCTGGCCGACAAAGACCGAGGTCCGGCCATGCAGCTGGTCAAGCAGGGCGTCGAGCCCGGTGTCCCGGGCCGTGGTGGTGGTGATCACCGGGTAGCCGAGTCCGGCGTAGCGATCCAGTAGGGCGCGCAGCTCGCCGCCCTCGGCGGGCAGCAGGTCGACCTTGTTGAGCACCAGCACCGGGGCGATGCCGGTCGCCTCGGCCGCCACCAGATAGCGGTCGATCAGGTTGGCATGGGGTTCCGGCTCGACGGCGAACACGATGAGGATCTGGTCGATGCCGGCGGCCACGGGCTTCAGGCGGCCCCGTGGATCGGGGCGTTGCAGAAGACTGTGACGGGGCTCCCGGGCGACCACGACACCACTGCCATCCTCGCCGGCCCGCCAGATGACATGATCGCCGGTCACCAGGCCATCGAGGTTGGCACGCAGGTGGCAGCGCACTGCCTGGCCCCCGTGGGCCGGCGCCACTTCCAGGCTGCGGCCGAAATGGGCGATCACGCGACCCGGTTGCTCGGGGCCGTATTCGCCCGCGGCGAGACGCTCGGTATCCGTGGTGTCACGCTGCCTGGCCCGTCTGGCGCGTTCGGCCTGGGTCTTTTCGATGCGCCAGCGTTGCTGGCGGCTCAACTTGCGTTTGCTCATGATGGCCCGGAGGTCGGTACAATGGGGTTATTGTACTCACCCATCCGCCCGGCTGTCGTCAGCCGCGCGACTGCCAAGGAGCACTTATGTCCGCCATGAACGATGCACCGGATCCGCGCGCTCAGCGCCTGATCTGGATCGACCTGGAGATGACCGGACTCGACCCCGAACGCGAGCGCATCATCGAGGTGGCGACCCTGGTCACCGATGCCGACCTCGAGGTCGTGGCGGAGGGACCGGTGGTCGCGGTACATCAGCCTGACAGCCTGCTGGATGGCATGGATGACTGGAACCAGAAGACGCATGCGGGCTCCGGACTGATCGACCGCGTGCGTGCCAGCGATGTCGACACGGCCGAGGCCGAGCGACGCACGCTGGCGTTTCTGCGCGAGCACGTGGCGGCTGGAGCCTCACCGATGTGCGGCAACAGCGTGCATCAGGACCGGCGCTTCCTGGAACGCGAGATGCCGGAGCTGCTGGCTTTCTTCCATTATCGCAATCTGGATGTCTCGACCCTCAAGGAGCTGGCCAAGCGCTGGAATCCGGGGGCGCTGGTCGGCTTCAGCAAGCGCAACGTGCACCTGGCAATGGATGACATCAAGGAATCCATCGCCGAGCTGGCGCATTATCGTCGCACCTTCCTGAAGCTGGATGATGAACAGGGGGATGAAGAGGAGTGACGCTCATCGCCTCGCCAGGGCGGGCAGGCCGCATGGCAGGCCTGCCCGCGCCTCTTGGGTCACTCGGCCGGGCGGATTTCCCAGCTGACGCTGACCATGGCATCCAGGGTGATGGTTCCGGGCCGGTATTCGGCATTCGAACCGCCGCTTTCAGCCGCGGCATCGGCGCTCATGGCCATGGTCCGGGGTTGGTACACCGGTGAACGGTTTTCGCTGACACTGATGACCGGCCCCAGTTCGATGCCCAGGGTGTCGGCCATGAGTTCGGCTTTCTTGCGGGCCTTCTCCAGGGCCTGGGTCAGCGCCTCGTCGGTGGCCGCGTCGCGGTTCGACAGGTCGTAGGTGACGCCATCCAGGGCATTGACGCCGGCCTGGGTCAGCGCATCGAGCATCACCGGCAGGTTGTCGAGGTCGCCGATGTCGATTTCGAAGGGCCGTTCCAGGCGCGTGCGGGTCATGCGTGAGCCCTCTGAGCCTTCCTTCTGGCGCCCCTGGATCGTCTCGGGCTGAACTCGCAGCGAGCCGGCACTGATGGCGTCCCGCTCGAGACCCGCTTCTTCCATGGTCTCGATCAGGCGAGCGGCGCGTTCCTCCAGGCGCTGGCGGGCCTTGCTCAGGGCTTCCGGGTCGGTGCTGGTGTCATCGCGCTGGGCGATGGCCGGCGTGCGCTCCCAGAGTCGGGCACTCAGGGTGGCCTCGTCGGGCACCACCTGGATTTCGGACTGTGCCTGGACGTCGAGGCGTTTGTGCGGTGCTTCCTGCTGCGCCGAAGCGACCACGGGCGTTGCGAGCAGGGGGCTGGACAGCAGCAGAATGGACAATAGAGCGCCGGGGAATCCGGTGTGTCGACGAACCTGTGTCATGGCATCTTCCTTGTGGTAAATCATGTGGATGCTTGGAGTCGGCAGCGCCGGCGAGGGTTCCGTCGAAGCTGCCATCTTGTCGATTTGCTGCATGATTGCGGGGCTGTGCGCACTCGAGTGTATTGTGCCGCGGTTCGCCAGTCGTCATCATGGCTCAATACCTGACGATTGGCGGAGAACAGCAGCATGGACCTCGGCGACGACGAACGAAGTTCTACCATCCCCCTCAACCTGACGCTGGCGCTGGCGGCCCTGGTGGTCATCATCGCCGGCATGCGGGCGGGATCGGGCCTGCTGGTGCCGGTTATCCTGTCCCTGTTCATCGCCGTGGTCTGCACCGGTCCGGTACGCTGGCTTCAAGGGCGGGGCGTGGGTCAGCGTCTGGCGGTGTGGATCACCCTGGTCGTGATCGGTGGCCTGATTTCCTTGCTGGGTATCCTGCTGGTCAACAGCTTCGGTACCTTCGTCGAGGAGCTGCCCAACATTCAGCAGAAACTCTTTCAGTACTATCTCGGCATCATCGATGGCCTGGGTCGGATAGGGCTGGGGGTGGACAGCCAGTCAGTGTCCGAACTGGTCGATGCCGAGAAGTTCGGCAACTGGTTGCCGGCCCTGTTGAGCCAGTTGGGCAACCTGATGATGCAGAGTGTGGTGGTGGCGCTGCTGGTCACCTTCCTGCTGTTCGAGACCCTCAACTTTCGCGACAAGGTTTCGCGCGCCCTGGTCAACCCGGCCCCCAGCCTGAGCCGTTTTCGCGAGTTCAGCCTGACGCTGAAACGCTATCTGGCCGTCAAGACGCTGATCAGCCTGGCCACGGGCACCCTGATCTGGGTGGCCTGTCAGTTGATCGGGGTCAAGTTCCCCCTGCTGTGGGCCGTGCTGGCCTTTGCCCTCAACTATATTCCCAACATCGGCTCGGCGATCGCGGCCGTGCCTCCCGTGCTGCTGCTGATCGTGTCGCCGGATGGTGGGCTCTTCAAGGCCCTGCTGCTGAGTGGCGCCTATCTGGGCGTCAACTTCGTGCTCGGCAACATCATCGAGCCGCGAGTCATGGGGCGGGCACTGGGGTTATCGACCTTCGTGGCCTTCCTGTCGCTGGTCGTCTGGGGCTGGATCTTCGGTGTGGTCGGCATGCTGTTGTCGGTGGTCCTGACCATGACGCTCAAGATCGCCCTGGACAGCCATCCGCAGACGCGCTGGATGGCTCATCTGCTGGGGCCCGGCAAGACGCCTATCGAAGAGGCGGACCGGCCGCTGTCCGAGCGGGTCGGGCAGATACGCAACCGCAAGCGCTGAGGCGCGCTGTCTGATCCCCCCTAAACGCCAAGCCCCCGAAGACGCAAAAGGTTCCGTCGTCGGGGGCTTGATGAGAGGCCGGCCTTCTTCGAGGAGCGGCTCTGGATCAGGCGTTCTGCTCGATGAACTGTGACAGCTGTGACTTGGACTGTGCACCGACCAGGGAAGCGACCTTGGCACCAGACTTGAACAGCATCACGGTAGGTACGCCGCGCACGCCCTGTTCGGCGGCGATTTCCGGCGCATCGTCCACATTGATGCTGACGATCTTGAGGTTGCCATCGCGTTCTTCGGCGACCTCTTCGACTACCGGTGCCATGACCTTGCAAGGACCGCACCAGGGAGCCCAGAACTTAAGCAGGACCGGTGTCTCGGCGTTCAGGACTTCCTGCTCGAAGTTGGCGTTGGTGACATCGACGTTATTGGCCATGGGATTCTCCAGTTACTACGTTGCGCGGTATCGCGCGGAATATCAGGCATGACAAGCATGCTGGTTGCATCGATGGTAGCGGTCGACCGGTGCGCTGGCAAATCCGCGTGCCCCGTGCAGGGCATCGCCGTCCGGGTGAGTGACGCCATTGTCGATATGCGATAAGGTAATCATGAGCATGATTCTTATGCCACTATGAGCTCTTTATCGAGCCGATCGAGCGCTTTCATCAGGCGCCCGCGATGGTTCCGGCACCCAAGGAGTAGAGCCATGAAGCTCCAGCAGTTGAGATATATCTGGGAGGTGTCACGTCACAACCTCAATGTGTCGGCTACCGCGCAGAGCCTCTATACCTCGCAGCCCGGCATTTCCAAGCAGATCCGACTGCTCGAGGATGAGCTGGGGGTCGAGATCTTCGCGCGCAGTGGCAAGCACCTGACCCGCGTCACCCCGGCCGGTGCGTCGATTATCGAGCTGGCCGGGCAGGTGCTGCGCTTGACCGACAACATCAAAGAGGTGTCGCAGGAGCACAGCGACGAGCGTCGCGGCAGCCTGTCGATCGCCACGACGCATACCCAGGCGCGCTATGCACTGCCGCCGGTGATCCGTGGCTTCACGGGCAAATACCCGGATGTCGCCCTGCACATGCAGCAGGGGACACCGCGCCAGATTGCGCAGATGGTCAGTGATGGCCAGGCGGATTTCGCGATCTGCACCGAGTCGCTGGACCTCTTCCAGGACCTGGTCCTGCTGCCGTGCTATCGCTGGAACCGCTGTGTCCTGGTGCCACGTGATCACCCACTGGCGCAGGTCGAGCCCCTGACTCTGAAGGCGCTCGCCGAGCACCCGCTGGTGACCTATGTGTTCGGGTTCACCGGCCGTTCACAGCTCGACGAGGCGTTTCGTCGCGAGGGGCTGTCTCCCAATGTGGTACTCACGGCGGCCGACTCGGACGTGATCAAGACCTATGTACGCCTCGGCATGGGCGTCGGCATCGTCGCTCACATGGCGGTCGCTCCCGGGGAGGATGATGACCTGGTGGCGCTGGATGCCAGCCACCTGTTCGCCAGCTCGACGACCAAGATCGGCATACGCCGCGGCACCTTCATGCGCGGCTACATGTATGACTTCCTCAAGGCCTTTGCCGACCATCTGGACCGTGATCTGGTCGAGGCGGCGCTGGAGGCCGGGCCGCGCCACGAGGATGCCCTGTTCGACGATATCGAACTGCCGGTGCGTTGAAACACGGCGTCGGCATGTCGAAAAGCACAAGGCCCGTCCAGGTGGACGGGCCTTGTGCATTAAGCTAGCGGAACGGGGCCATCAGTGTTGCAGGTGCAGCCCGCATTCGCGCTTTTCCTCGACCTTGGTCGGGTCGAAGTAGTCGAATTCGTTGGGCAGGTCATGCGCCTGCAGATACCGGTAGAGGTCGCGGCTAGTCCAGTGCAGCAGCGGGGCGACCTTGAGCAGGCCATCGGCGTTGCGTGATACCGCCTGCATGCGGGCACGCTCAGGAGTGTCCTCGGCGCGCAGCGCGGTGAACCAGACATCGGGAGCCATTTCGCGCAGGGCGCGATTGAAGGGCTCGAGCTTGACCTCTTCGGTGAAGGCCGCATGGCGCGGGTCCTCGATTCCCGGTACCAGGCCGTCGACGGCCTCGCGGTGGGCGCGTGAACGCTTCGGCAGATAGGTGATCAGGTTCAGGCCCAGACGCTTGGCCAGGTCATCGGCAAACCGGTAGGTAGCCGCGGTGTTGTAGCCGTGGTCCATCCAGACGACCGGGATGTCCGGACGCTGGCGCGCCACCATGTGCAGGATGACCGCCTCGAAAGGGCGAAAGTTGGTGGTGCAGATCGGCCGGTCGCCCTGCTCCAGTGCCCAGCGAATCAAGGCTTCCGGATCATTGCCAAGGTCGCGATTGATGATGTCGAGTTGCGGCTCCATAGGGATGCTCCCGGATGGTGGCGTTCAATATGGAGGCCACATTAGCAGAGCCGTCAGCGGCTTCCCCAATACCGATTCATTGGATGTATATTCCCTGTGGGCTTAAGAAGGGCGTGGCTTTATTCCTCGAGGTGTTGTTGATCGTCGCTCAGGGCCTTCATCAGGTGACGGATCTTGTCGAGGGTCTCAGTGTATTCGGCTTCGCCCCGGGAGTCGGCGACCAGGCCGCCACCGCCCCAGATATGCAGGTGTCCGGCATCGGCCACGGCCGTGCGGATGGCGATCGAGGTATCCATGCGGCCGCGCACGTCGACATAGCCCAGGCTTCCGCAGTAGGCACTGCGTGCCGAGGGTTCCAGCTCGTCGATGATCTGCATGGCGCGTACCTTGGGAGCGCCGGTGATGGAGCCGCCGGGGAAGGCGGCCGAGAGCAGTTCCAGCGGTGAGTGCCGATCATCCAGCTCGCCGGTGACCACGCTGACCAGATGATGCACATTGGCATAGCTCTCCAGGGCGCAGAGCTGGGGCACACGCACGCTACCCGGTCGGCACACGCGCCCCAGATCGTTGCGCAGCAGGTCGACGATCATCACGTTTTCCGCGCGATCCTTGAGGCTGTGTGTCAGGGCCTCGGCAAAGGCGCGGTCCTGTTCCACGGTCTGGCCGCGCGGGCGTGTGCCCTTGATCGGGCGGGTCTCCACATGCCCGTCGGCGCATTGCAGGAAACGTTCCGGCGAGAGTGACAGGATGGCCTGATCCTCCCAGGCGATGAAGCCGGCGAAGGGCGTGGGAGTGGCCTGTCGCAGCCGGCAGTAGGCCTGCCATAGATCGCCCTGATAAGGCGCGCTGAAACGCTGGGCGAGGTTGATCTGATAGCAGTCGCCGGCACGAATGTAGTGCTGCACCCGGGCGAAGCGCGCCAGGTACTCCTGACGACTCATTTCGGGCTGAAAGCCGCCGGTCAGTTGGAAGGGGGCCTGGGACGGCGGTGTCGCCTGCAGCCAAGACATGACCTGCCGGCGCCGCTCGGGGGAGGCGACCAGCCAGGTTTGCTGCTGTTGGTGATCCTGAATGATCGCCCAGTCATACAGGCCGACGCGGCTGTCCGGCAGGTCGGCGACCCTGGCGGCCTTGCCCTGCGTCGGCTCCAGCCGGTGGCCCAGGTCGTAGCTCCAGTAACCGATCAGGCCGCCGAGAAACGGCAGGTCGCTGGTGGGCACAGCGTCGGGCAGGCGTTCGAGCAGCGCCTTCTGTGCCTGGAAGGGGGCGGAGCTGTCGCTGCCGCGCCGGGATGGCTGCGGCGCGAAGGTCTCCAGCGGGTCGCTGGACATGATGTCGTACCGTCCCCCCGGGGCACTCGGGCGGCCGCTGTCGAGCAATACGGCTCCGGACCTGTGGCGCAGCGGCGCGAAGGTCTCCAGAGGTGAGCTCCGGTATGGCAGTTGGGTGATCTCGAGTGGTGATGTCATGGCGGCGCCTTACCTCAACAGGCGCCTCATTCTAGGCATCTTGAGGGCGTTTGTCCCTGCCTCCCGAGCCGGGATGATCAACGCAGGCGTAGCGGGGCCGTGAAAGGTTGTCTACAACTAAACGCCAACCCTGGTCGGCGTTTCGAGTGTTGACCGCCCATCGGCCGCCGGCTAGAGTGCCACTATTCACTTAATTGTCGACAATCAGCCATGATCAATGTCTCGACCACCACCGCGCCGGCCTCGGAAGTTCGCACCCTGGCAGAGAGAGTCTTTCAGCAGCTGCAGGACGCGATCGTGCGCGGCGAACTGGCGCCCGGCAGCAAGATCACCGAGCCCGGACTGGCGCAATCCTATGGCATCTCGCGCGGTCCGCTGCGCGAAGCCATGCGTCGTCTCGAGGCGCATCGTCTGATCGAGCGCGTGCCGCATGTCGGCGCGCGCGTGGTCAAGCTGTCGATCAAGGAGCTGCTCGAGCTGTTCGATGTACGCGAGGCGCTGGAGAGCATGGCGGCGCGTCTGGCGGCCGAGTCGATGAGTGCCGAGGAAATTGCCGGGCTGCGCGAAGTGCTGGCAGTGCACGAACGCCAGGCGGACCTGCAGCGTGGCGAGGCCTATTACCAGCGGGAGGGCGATCTCGACTTCCACTATCGCATCGTCCAGGGCAGTCACAACCGCATGCTGATGGGGCTGCTGTGCGACGACCTGTATTACCTGGTGCGCATGTATCGCACCCAGTTCAGTGCCAGCGGTTCCCGGCCGCAGCGCGCCTTTGTCGAGCATCATCGCATCGTGGATGCCATCGAGGCGGGGGATGCCGAGCTGGCCGAGCTGCTGATGCGTCGCCACGTCAGTGCGTCGCGTGAAAATGTCGTCGAGCGCTATGCGCGCACCCTGGACGCTGACGCGGTTGCCGACACGGCCCGCTGAAGCGGGGTGCCGGCAGCCTGCCAGCCTTCGGCCGCGCCCTCCCACACCCAGCACAGGAGATTTGCCATGACCCAGTCAACGCCCGGTGCGCGCTTTCGCGCCGCCCTGGCCGCCAACCGGCCGCTCCCCGTCGTGGGGACCATCAATGCCTATACGGCGATGATGGCCGAGCGTGTCGGTCACCAGGCCGTCTATCTGTCGGGCGGCGGGGTGGCCAATGCCTCCTTCGGCCTTCCCGACCTGGGCATGACCACCATGAATGATGTCGTGGAAGATGCCCACCGCATCTGTGGTGCCACCGATCTGCCCCTGCTGGTGGATATCGACACGGGCTGGGGCGGGGCCTTCAACATCGCGCGCACCGTCAAGGAAATGCAGCGCGCCGGCGTTGCCGCGGTACACCTGGAGGATCAGGTGGCCCAGAAGCGCTGCGGCCATCGGCCCAACAAGGCGATCGTGTCCCGCGATGAAATGGTGGATCGCATCAAGGCGGCGTCCGACGCGCGGATCGATCCGGAGTTCTACCTGATCGCGCGCACCGATGCGTTTCAGAAGGAAGGTCTGGACGCCGCCATCGAGCGCGCCAATGCCTGTATCGAGGCTGGTGCCGATGCCATCTTCGCCGAGGCGGTGCATACCCTGGAAGATTATCGAGCCTTCTGCGAGCGCGTCGATGCGCCGATCCTGGCCAACATCACCGAATTCGGGGCCACGCCGCTGTTTTCCCAGCAGGAGCTCGCCGAGGTGGGCTGCCGGATCGTGCTCTATCCGTTGTCGGCCTTCCGTGCCATGAACGCGGCGGCGCTGAATGTCTACCGCAGCATCCTCGATAACGGCCATCAGCGCGATGTGCTGGATCAGATGCAGAGCCGTGACGAGCTCTATGACTTCCTCAATTATCATGACTTCGAGCGCAAGCTCGATGACCTGTTCGCGGATCAGGATGGGTAGTCGTCATCGCCCGCATGACAACGACACGCCTCGCTCACCAAAAGGAGAGACGACCATGGCAGATACATCGAACAACGGCGCCGGCCTGCGCGGTCAGAGTGCCGGCAGCACTGCCCTTTGCACCGTCGGCAAGAGCGGTGCCGGCCTGACCTATCGAGGATTCGATATTGCCGAGCTCGCCGACAAGGCCCGCTTCGAGGAGGTGGCCTATCTGCTGCTCAAGGGCAAGCTGCCCAATCAGGCCGAACTCGACGCCTATGTTGCCAGGCTCCAGCGCCTGCGCGGGCTGCCGGATGCCCTGAAATCCGTGCTCGAACAGATTCCGGCCGATGCTCACCCCATGGACGTGATGCGTACCGGCGCCTCCATGCTCGGCAACCTGGAGACCGAACACGGCTTCGAGGAACAACAGGATGTGGCCGATCGCCTACTGGCAGCACTGCCCTCGATCATCTGCTACTGGTACCGCTATTCCCATGATGGTGTGCGCATCGCCACCGAGACGGATGATCTCTCCGTGGGCGGGCACTTTCTGCAGATGCTGCATGGCGAGCCGGCTTCCGAGCTGCATGCCCGGGTGATGAACGTCTCGTTGATCCTCTATGCCGAGCATGAATTCAATGCCTCGACCTTCACGGCGCGAGTCTGCGCTTCCACGCTGTCGGACATGCATTCCTGCGTGACCGGAGCCATCGGCTCGCTGCGCGGCCCTCTGCATGGCGGTGCCAACGAGGCGGCCATGGCCATGATCGAAGGCTGGCAGTCGCCGGAGGAAGCCGAGCGCGAGTTGCTCGGCATGCTGGAGCGCAAGGAGAAGGTCATGGGCTTCGGCCATGCCATCTATCGCGACTCGGACCCGCGCAACGCCATCATCAAGCACTGGTCGCGCAAGCTGGCCGAAGACGTGGGCGACAGCGTGCTGTACCCGGTCTCGGAACGCGTCGAGGCGGTCATGTGGCGCGAGAAGAAGCTGTTCTGCAACGCCGACTTCTTCCACGCCAGCGCCTACCACTTCATGGGCATTCCGACCAAGCTGTTCACCCCGATCTTCGTCTGCTCGCGGGTCACCGGCTGGTGTGCGCATGTCTTCGAACAGCGCGAGAACAATCGCATCATCCGCCCGAGTGCCGACTATACCGGGCCGGAGCACAGCGAGTGGGTGCCGATCGAGGAACGTGACTGACGCTGGTCATCCATCGGTGGGGGGCGGGCCGCGGTGTGCCTGGATCAGCCTTGCGGTACCCCGCGACTCGGCGCCGAGGCCCGTGAGCCCAGTGCCCTCAAGACGACCATGAACCGCAACGCCCGGGTGCGGGTTCCCGCGGCGACATTCGAAACATGACAGGAGATCGGGATGAGCCAGACCGTCGAAAGCAATGTGCGCCCGGATTATGATCCGGAACTCTGCAGGATCGCCGACTATGTGCTGGAGTATCGCATCGACAGCGATGAAGCACTGGATACGGCACGCTACTGTTTGATGGATACCCTGGGCTGCGGCCTGCTGGCATTGCGCTTTCCCGAGTGCACCAAGCATCTGGGGCCCTTGGTCGAAGGCACCCTGGTGCCTCATGGTTCACGCGTCCCCGGTACGCCGCATCGACTGGACCCGGTCAAGGCCGCCTGGGATATCGGCGCCACCATCCGTTGGCTGGATTACAACGATACCTGGCTGGCGGCCGAGTGGGGGCACCCCTCGGACAACCTGGGTGCCATTCTGGCGGTGGCCGATCACCTGTCGCAGAAGCGTGTCGCCCAGGGTGAGGCGCCCTTGACCATGCGCGACGTGCTCGAGGCGATGGTCATGGCCCACGAGATCCAGGGCGTGCTGGCGCTGGACAACTCCTTCAATCGGGTGGGGCTCGACCATGTGGTACTGGTGAAGGTGGCATCGACCGCCGTGGCGGTGCGCATGATGGGCGGCGATCGCGAGCAGTTGCTGTCCGCGCTCTCGCATGCCTGGGCCGATGGACAGAGCCTGAGGACCTATCGTCACGCGCCCAACGCCGGGTCGCGCAAGAGCTGGGCGGCAGGCGATGCGACCTCGCGGGGCGTGCGCCTGGCGGACATCGCCATGCGTGACGAGATGGGGATTCCGGGCGTGCTCAGTGCGCCGCAATGGGGCTTCTATGACGTGGCTTTCAGCCACGCCAACAAGGACCTGTCGCTCAAACCGGTGGAGGAGCGCAGGTTCACCTTCCAGCGCGACCTGGGCACCTACACCATGGAAAACGTGCTGTTCAAGATTTCCTTCCCGGCCGAGTTTCATGCCCAGACGGCATGCGAGGCCGCGGTGACGTTGCACCCACAAGTCAAGGATCGACTGGACGAGATCGATCGCATCGTGCTGACGACGCATGACTCGGCCATTCGCATCATCTCCAAGTCGGGGGCGCTCGCCAATCCGGCCGACAGGGATCATTGCCTGCAATACATGACGGCGGTGCCTCTGATCTTCGGCAGCCTGGTGGCCGAGCATTACGAGGATGACTTTCACGCGGCGCATCCGGTCATCGACCGATTGCGCGACAGGATGGAGGTCGTGGAAGACGAGCGATATTCCCGCGACTATTACGATCCCGAGTGTCGCTCGATCGCCAATGCTATCCAGGTGTTCTTCAAGGACGGCAGCAGTACCGACCAGGTAGCGGTGGAGTATCCGATCGGCCACCGTCGTCGGCGGGAAGAGGGCATGCCCGTGCTCGAGGAGAAATTTCGGCGCAACCTGGCGACCCGCTTTCCTGCGCGGCGTTGCGACAGGATCCTGTCGCTGTGCCAGGACCAGGCTCGACTCGAAGCCACCTCTGTACACGACTTCGTTGACCTGTTCGTGATCTGATGTCGCCGAGGGGGAGGGCAACCCCTCATGCCGGGGCTGAAAGCCGGCCCCGGCGGCATCGGACACATCATGTCGTGTCGATGCACGCATCGGCATGGCGAGATCGACGCGACTGGGCTATATTTTTTTCGCGGCAGGGCTTGCGTCAGTGCCGCCAGATCCGTAAAGTACGCATCCGCTGCCGGCGACGGGCCAACCTCGCCAGCGGTAAAAAGAGGTGGAAGCCTCTGTTTTGCTTGGCGTTTTTCGGCATCACGACGAAAATCACCGATTGACAGAGCCGCGAATTTCGGTAAAATACGCACCACTTCTTGCAGGGCCCGCCAAGGGCTTGATCGGAAGCCGCCTTTCGAGGCTGCGTCGCTCGCTCGGTAACATCGAGCTTGACGCCAGGCACCGATCCTGTAGAATACGCCTTCCTCGCCAGGCGCTGATGACCAGCAAGGCGAGACGCTCTTTAACAATCGATCAGGTAATTCATGTGGGCGCTTGTCGGGATGTCGGTGACCAGTCACCGAAAATCAAGG
>NZ_JAUFPM010000018.1:0-16250 GCF_030409265.1 Halomonas sabkhae | reverse complement strand
GCCACTGCCAGGCGGCGATGCCGCGCTCGGGGTCGGCGAGGTGGTGTTGCTGTTCGCCCACCACCCGCCCGGCGGCGTCATGCTCGAAGCGTACTTCGCTGATCGGGTTACGGATGGCGGCCAGCTGGCCATCGGCACGCCACTGGTAGTGCTCGGTGCTGGCCGGGGCATGCGCGGTGGCCGGCAAGTGCCGGGCATGCAGGCGCCCCAGGGCATCGTGTTCGAGCCGGGTGAGTTGCTGGCCGTGCTGTTGCTGGACGAGCTGGTCGGCCCGGTCATAGGCGAAGCGCTGGGTGACGCCCTGCGGGTCGGTCTGGGCGATCAGCCGGTCATGGGCGTCATACTGGAAGTGATAGCCCCCGCCATCGGGCAGCGTCAGGCGCTCGAGCCGCTCCCGGGCGTCGTAGCGATAGTGGGTCTTGCCGCCCGTGGCATCGGTGTGCTGGACCACGCGACCGTGCTCGTCATGGGTCAGGCGTTCGGCGCTGCCATCCGGGTGGGTGATGCCCGCCAGGCGGCCGTAGGCATCATGGTGATATGCCCACCGCTGGCCATCCGGGGCCCGGGTGGTGAGGCGTCGTCCCATCACGTCATGGGTGAAGCGCCAGGTCTCGTCCAGGGCGTTGGTAAGGCCGGCCAGGTGGCCATGGTCGTCGTAGGCGTAGGTGGTGCGTTGCTCGCTGCAGTCGATCTCGGCGGCAAGCTGGCCCAGGGCGTTCCACTCCAGTCGGCGGGTGCTGCCATCGGGGGCGGTGATGGTGGTCGGCCGGTCGGGCAAGGCCGGGTCGTCATAAGCGAACCTTGTCGTGGCGCCATCGGCGCCGGTCACGCTTAGCGGGTTGCCGCGGGCATCATGCTGAAGCTGCCAGACCAGGCCATCGGGGCCGGTGAGCGATTTGGGCAGCTGGCCGTTGTAGTCCAGCGTCCAGCGCTGACCGGCGGCGTCCGTCAGCATGCTGAGGCGCCCCTCGGCGTCGTAGCTGAAGTGCGTCTCACGATCCAGTGGGTCGCGCTGGGTGATCAGGCGGCCGGCGGCATCATGCAGATACAGCGAGCGTGCGCCATCCTCACGACTGAAGCCGACCCAGCGCTTTTTGGGGCCCTGGCCGTGGAAATGGTAGGTCTGGCTGTGTCCCGCCGCATCGAGGACGCGCGTATACCCCTCGGCATACTGATAACGGTGCTCGAGCCCGCCCGCTTTGCGTTGCGTGGTGACGCGGCCCTCGGGGGTATAGCGATCCCAGACGTAGTGCATGCTGAGGTGGCCGGGCACATGATGAGCGGTGAGGATGTGATGCCGCCACTCGAAGGTACGCACACACTTGCCGTCGCGGTGGTACACCTCGGTCAGATCACCGCTGGCGTTATAAAGGTAACGCACCAGCCATTGCCGGGCCGGCTGCCCATCCGGCTGGCGAGTCAGCTGTACGCCGACCAGCCGTTGACCGTTGTCACCCTCGCGGAGGGGCCAGCCTGACTGATGAACCAGCCTGTAGCGCCGCCCGGCACTGTCCTCGACCCCGGTGAGCTGGTCACCCTCCCAGTGATAGTGCGTGACATACCCCTGGCGATCGATGTCCTGCACCATGCGCCAGGGCGTGGTGCCATCTACTCCGGCGGCCGGGTCGCCTGCAAGCTCCGGGGCAACGGCCGGACGAAACAGGTGCGTCATCTGCCCGTCGCTGATCAGCAGGACGCCGGCATCCAGACGCGCGGCCTCGGGGACGCTGTTCCAGTGGCCATGCCAGGCATTGACGGCATCATCGTTGGTACCGCCGGCCCGGCGCACCCACAGGTCCTGGCTGGGCGAGCGGCGCTGTTGCCCCGGGGCCAGTGAGCCGAAGGTGATGATGCGGCCCTGAAGGTCATGCAGGCGGCAGGCATCAGAGGCCAGTGTCAGATAGGCCATGCCGGCACTCAGCGTCCAGCCCTGGCCCAGGGGGCCGATGTTGGCATTGGACGAGAGGTAACTGCGGGTCAGGGTAAAGGGCCGCGGGGCCGGCAGGGCCACATCCGTTTCGCCGGGCAGCAGCTTGACGCCAAGCATCGGGTTGACGGGGTTGTTGACTTGCGGATTGCAGGCGGTGGGCTTGTCCGGCTGGCCTTCCTCAGAATCCTCCCCGGGGGTTGTCTCGGTGGTCGAGCCGCGAATGAAAACGCCGGGCTCGGCCGGCGCGGCGGCGGTGTTCGCTGGCGCGGCCTCGTCAGCGGGAGGCGCATCATCTGACAGACTCTCACTGAGAAAGGCCTGAGCGTCCATCAGGGCCTTGAAGGTGAACCCCATGGCTTGTTGCTGGATCGCACTGGTCATCCCGGAGGCCGCGTCCCCGCCGAACAGCGCGCTGGTGGCCGCCTGCTTGGTCACCTCCAGGGCGGCGGCCCGGCCACGATCCGCCATGCTGGGCTCAGAGGCCACGGCGCTGTCATCCCCCTCATCCTCTTCGCCCCCCTGGAGGGGTTCTTCCAGCGTGACCAGCATGCCCAGCGCACCACCCTGGCCCTGAGCATTGCAGTTGATCAGGCATTGACTGCCGTGGCGAGCCACGGGCTTGCCGTTGACCTTGAAGGTCTCGAGCCCGGTGAGAATCTTGACGTAGCCATCGTCCCCGGAGGTACCGGAGACAACGCCGGCACCGGCATTGCCCTGGGTGCCCTTGAACATATCACCTTCGCGATAGGCGGGAAGGCCGGCAAAGTTGACGGTCGGTGAGTAGGTGACCGGATTATCGAGCGTCGCGGTGGTATAAAAACCGATGACCTTGTCGCCCACCTGACAATAATCCGGCTCGATGGTCACGGCGACCCAACGCTTGTTGGCGTTGGCGACATGATGTTTTTTGCCAGCCGAGGGGCGCCGATCCTTGGCACTCATGACATTGCTCCAGAATAACGGGGTGATGACAACGCGCTTTGTTCGAGACGTATCTGTCGGGGCGCTCCCTGCGCCAGAAAGAGTGCCCGCCAGGTCAAGGAAACCTCGCCCGAATCCAGATCGACCTCCAGGGTGTCCAGTGCCAGAGAGGTCTTGCCTGGCAGTCCGTCAGGGCGCTCCAGATACGCATCCAGGCCGATGCCGGGCAGGCGGGCACGATGGTGGTAGCTCACATACTCGCCGACCTGGACACGGCAACTATTGGCCATGGCATTGGTCAGCGTCAGCCACTCATCGCCACGCAGGTAGCGGGCGGAGACCAGTGCTGGCGGCGCGCTTTGGTAAAAGCGTTCATCGAAGTCGAGCGGGCGCAGGGGGCGGCGCTGCTCGTGCCAGTACTTGTCATGCGTCCCCTGGCACTCGACCCTTGGTGTCCACCAGGGGGCGATGGGGCCGGCGCCGGCCGGCGGCACCCGGTCGAAGGGGCTACGCACGCGCCAGTCGGGGTGCTCAAGCTGTGGGGCCGGCAGGCGGATGTAGCTTTCCAGCTCGGGCTTCCAGTAGCGGGCGGCTTCACGCGCCACGCGGCGGTAGTCGCCGCGCCGGGGCAGCCAGCCACAGCCGACCGGGTTCTGCGGGTAACACAGCGTGGCCTGTTCCGGGGTCAGCGTATCCATGTCGGGCGCCGCGAAGTGGCCGCCGAAGGCGTAGCGGTAATCCAGTGGCACGCCCGTGGTGGGCTCAGGGTCCGTCAACTGCCAACCCCCCAGCATTTTCCACTCGAAATAGCGCTTGCCAAAGACGCTCATGGCGTAATCGATATCGCCCACCCGAAAGCGCGAGCGCCAGGCAGCACGTGCCATGCCGCCGGGAGGCACGAGGGTTCCCCGCACCTGCAGCTCCGTACCCGGCTTGCCCGGCACTAGGTCATGGTCATGTGTAATGAACTGCGCGACACGATTATCCGGATCACCGGCACGGCTCTCCTGCCAGCGAATGGGCTGCTGGTTGTCGGCAACCATCACGGTCTCACCATCTCCCATCAACTGGAAGGTGCCACGCACCGCCAGGACTTCGAACGTTTTATCGCCCGGGCCCACTTTACGAAAAAGGGCCTCGGGGAATGGGGTCATGTTAGTAACAGGAGTCACTGGCCAAGTCTCCTGGACCGATATTCCCGGAACCCTGAGATCCGCTCTCGCCGGTCGCCCCTTCTTCCGTCTGCTCTTCACTGCCCGGCGCCGGCTGAGAGGATCCGGTGCTGACCAGCACGCTTTCGCCCTCGTTACTGCCATCCACATGCACCGTGGCGCCTGCCTTGACGTGGATCTCGCCGGCGTCGAGGTAGATGGCGTCTTCGGTGAGCACCAGGCGGCTGTTGCCGACCTGCAGGGTCAGCTGGTTGCCGGCTTCCAGGGTGATGTCGCGCCCGGCATTGAGGCTGTGATTGAAGCCGACCTGCGCGCTGTGGCTGAGCCCCACGAAGGTGTTCATGGCCGCGCCGACGTTGAGGCTGTAGGCCATACCGACGTTTTCCATGCGCCCCATGCCGACGTTCTGCATGTAGGCCATGTTGACCGTTTCGGTGCGGTTCTTGCCGATGCGCGTGGAGGCGTTCCTGCCCACCTGGGTCGACATGTTCTTGCCGATGGTATTGGTCTCGTTGCCGTCGACCGTCTTGCGGCGGTTCTGGTGCACCGTATGGGCCTCGTTGCCGTCCACGGTATGCACTTCGTGACGGTGAACGAGGTGGGTCTCGTCACGATCCACGTCGGTGGTGCGGTCGCGGTAGACGTGCAGGGTGTTGTCGCGCTTGATGTCCTCGGTGCGGTCGTTGAGGGTCATCAGGTCGAAGTTCTTCTGGGCATGCAGCCAGACCTGTTCCTCGCCGTTCTTGTCCTCGAAGCGCAGCTCGTTGAAGCCGTCGCCCTTGTGGGTCTGGCTGCGGATGCCGGTGCGTGTCTTGTTGGCCGGCAGCTCGTCACTCGGGGTGTTGGTGGCGTGGTAGGTGCGCCCGGTGATAATCGGCTGGTCCGGGTCGCCTTCCAGGAAGGAGACGATCACCTCGTGGCCGATGCGCGGGATGGCCATGGCGCCGTAACCGGCCCCGGCCCAGGCCTGAGAGACACGCAGCCAGGCGCTGCTGGTCTCGTCGCCGGCGGCTTCGCGGTCCCAGGGGAACTGCACCTTGACCCGGCCGTGCTCGTCGCAGTAGATCTCTTCGCCGGGCGGGCCGACCACGCTGGCCATCTGCGGGCCGTCGACCCGCGGACGTGGCTGGGGCTGGGGACGCCAGGCCTGGTCGTCGGCCATCACCGTCAGGTCATTGTGATAGCGCGTCATGCCCTCGGTGTCGGCGGCATCCTCTTCCAGCGCCTGGGGCTGTTCGCCATGGTGGGTCACGGCGATGACCTGCCAGGGGCGATTGAGGCTGGCGGTGTCGTGCTCGGTCAGGGTGAAACGGTAGCCCGGGGCGAGCATCGGCAGGTCGCTCTCGGCCTCGACGGTGGCGGCGTCGCTGCGCAGGTGCTCGAGCCGCACCCGGGCGAAGGGCGCGCCGGAGCCGTCCGACTTGTAGCGCCCCGGGGCGTCGTAGTGCTCGTAATGGCCCTGGTCGCCGACCTGGTGATTGTGCTTCAGGCCATAGGCGGGGTTCTTGAAGGTGTAATCCTTGAGCGTGCTGGCGTTCGAGCGCACGCGGGCCACCTGTCGCAACCGGCGGATATGACGCTGGGGCGCCACGCCGCCACTGCGACTGTGATAGGTGAAGGCCCCCAGGTTGCCGAGAATCTGGGTGGCGTCGGCGAAGACCAGGCGGTGAATGCCGCCGTCGACATTCTCGAACTCGTGGAAGTAGAACAGGCCTTCCTCGGCGGCCAGGCGTTCGATGAAGGCGAGGTTGCTCTCGCGGTACTGCACGCAGTACTCGCGCTGCAGGGGCTCGCGGGTGACGCCGAAGGCCACGTCGGTGATGCCCACCTCTTCACACAGCCGGGTGATGATGGTGATCGGCGAGACGTGCTGGAAGATGCGCGAGTTGTGCCGCAGGCTCAAGCGCCACAGGGCGGGACGGATGACCAGTTCGTAGCGCGTGCGCCGGTGGCCGCGATCACCCCGGGCGAACTCGGCCACGATGCCGTGCACTCGGCGCAGGGGCTGTTCGTCCTGCCAGACGGTCAGGGTGGCACGCCGGTCGAGCAGTTCTTCCGGGCTCAGGCTATCGAAGCGACTGGCCAGCGCCACGCTGAGCTCGAAGGGCGTGGAAAGGGCTTCATGCAGAGTGAAATCGACGACCGCCAGATCCACTTCCGGCAGTCCGGCGAGGGTCAGCGTGAAGTGCCAGCCCTGTCGGGGAAACATCATGTGGCGCCTCCTGGCGTCGCGTGCGTCCGTGCTCGCTGAGCCCTGTCTGCGGGTATAGGCTCAGCCGCTCATTCATGTCGTGCATCGGTGCTGTGTAATGGCGATGCGTACCCTTTATAGGGCACGATTAATGCCAAAAAGCATCGAATTCTTGTAAATCAATAATTTGATAAAAATCGGGGTTTGGCAGATCAGCACAATCGAGCAAGATCTTGCCCGCAAGCGAGCAAAAAGTTGCCCAGCGGGCAAAATCTTGCTCGATTTGACTGTTAAAAAGGGCTTTCCTGTGGATAACTTTTGGCGCTGGCCACTCCCTGGGCAGCGCTATTGGCGAGGCCGACTCGTTAGTCGGTAGGCGCTGTGCTCTGCAGCCAGTCGTCCAGGCGGGAGTGGAGTTCCTCGATGCCCTGTTTCTTGAGTGAGGAGAACAGCTGAATGGAGACCAGGTCTTCCCACTCGCGGAGCTGGGAGCGGACCTGCTGCAGGGCGTTCTTGGCGGCGCCGCTTTTCAGCTTGTCGGCTTTGGTCAGCAGGATGTGCACCGGCATGTCCTGTTCGTCGGCCCAGCCGAGCATGGTCTGGTCGAACTCGGTGAGCGGATGACGCACGTCCATCAGCAGCACCAGGCCGCGCAGGCAGGTGCGGCGCTGCAGGTAGTCCGAGAGGTGGCGCTGCCACTCCATTTTGACCGCGTCCGGCACCTTGGCGAAGCCGTAACCGGGCAGGTCGACCAGACGCCGTTCGGTGTCGTCGCCCAGGGTGAAGAAGTTGATCAACTGGGTGCGACCCGGGGTCTTGGAGGTGCGTGCCAGGGCCTTCTGGCGGGTCATGACGTTGATGGCGCTGGACTTGCCGGCGTTGGAACGACCGGCAAAGGCGACTTCGGCCCCGGTATCGGACGGGCACTTCGCCAGCGTCGGCGCGCTGGTGAGAAATCGGGCGGCCTGATAATTAAGTCGCGACATGACGAATCCTGGGGTTGGTCGGGAAAAGCGTGAAAGGCTGTCGTTTCCGCATTTCGGGAGCTCCGTTATACTCCAGTCGTGAAGGTCGGAATATAATAAGGGTCGGCGACTCCGGTCGGGTACTATACCACCCGCCTCGCGCCGGCGACGACAGGACAATGGCCTGGTGGAATCGCGATGAGACAGCTACTGGCAAGCCTGGTCACGCTATTGGCCATCAGCAACATCGCCATGGCGGACACGTCGACGGAAGTGGACATCGAAGCAGGTCGTGCCAAGGCGCAACCTTGTGCCGCCTGCCATGGCCCGACGGGCCTCAGCCCGAGCGGCATGTTTCCGCATCTGGCGGGGCAGCAGGCGAACTATCTGGTCAAGCAGATGAAGGATATCCGCGAGGGGCGGCGCGAGGTCGCGCAGATGGCCGGCCAGCTGGATGATTTCTCCGATCAGGACATCCGCAACGTTGCCGCCTTCTACGCCGATCAGTCACCACCGCTGGGCCAGGCCGATCCGGACGAGACGCTGGTGGAGCGCGGTCGCGCACTGTACCGCGCCGGCGATCTGGATGAGCGCATTCCAGCCTGCAGCGCCTGCCACACGCCAACCGGCGATGGCATCGGCAGCGCCGCCTATCCGGCCGTGGCGGGTCAGCACCCCGAGTACACCATCGCCACCCTGCAGGCCTTTGCCGAGGGCAGTCGCGACAATGATCCCAACGGCATCATGCGCGATATCGCCGCCAAGCTCAGCGATGAAGATATGCAGGCGCTGGCCAATTATCTGCTGGGGCTGCATTGAGGAAACAGCGCTTGAATGCCTGCGCATGCGACTCGCTTCGCTATAGCCGCCATCCGTGGCGGCTACCCTACGGGCCCGTCTAAAGACGGTTCAAATTCGCTCCCGGCGAATTTGTACGCGGCGCTGGTGCGCCAGCCCGGTCGAAAGCTCGCCTGACGGTTTTCCGGGGAACCCAGTGGCCCGCCTGCCATCCAAGGGCTCTGTACGCTCGCCAACCATGCCCTCATGATGGCAGAGTCGTGCCATCCACCGAATGCAAGGAGAGATCCGCCTCATGCTCAAGTCATTGATGATTGCCCTGGCCGGCCTCGGCCTGTCGACCATGGCCGCCGCCGCCACGATCGAGGAGGGGCAGGACTACAAGGTGCTCGACGAGCCGGTCAAGACCCATGTCGAGGACGGCAAGATCGCGGTCACCGAGGCCTTCTGGTATGGCTGCCCGCATTGCTACAACCTGGAAGAGCCCCTCAATGCGTGGGTCGAGGAGCTGCCCGAGGATGTGGTCTTCGAGCGCATGCCCGCCACCATGGGCGGCGCCTGGAACCGTCACGCCACGGCCTTCTACGCGGCCAGGGAGCTGGGCATTCAGGAAGAACTCCACACCGATTTCTTCAACGCCATCCACCAGGACGGCCGCGAGCTCACCGAGTCCGAGGCCATTGCCGACTTCTTCAGTAACTATGGCGTCAGCCAGGACGAGGCACTGGAGGCGCTGGATTCCTTCGGCGTGAAGAGCCAGGTCAACCAGGCCCATGCGCGGATGCGCAACATGCAGCTGATGGGCGTGCCGGCGCTGGTCGTCGATGGCCGTTACGTGGTCACCTCGAGCCTGGCCGGCAGCCTGGACAACATGCCGAAGATCGCCGAGGCGCTGGTCGAGAAGGTACGTGCAGAGCAAGCGGAATAACCATGACCGCTTCTCTTGCCGCGGCGGGCTGGCCGGCCCTCGAGGCCGGCCACCTCAAGCTGCTGACCTTCAACCTGCAGGTCGGCATCCAGACCTCGGCCTACCATCATTACCTGACGCGCGGCTGGCAGCATTTCCTGCCGCACCCGCGCCGACTCAAGCGCCTGGACATGATCAGCGATGTGCTGAGTCGCTTCGACGTCGTCGGTCTCCAGGAGGCCGACGGCGGCAGTTTCCGCTCGGGGCGCATCAATCAGGTGGAGTATCTGGCCAGCCAGGCGGGCTTTGCCCACCACTACCAGCAGCTCAACCGCAACCTGGGGCATCTGGCCCAGCACAGCAACGGCCTCCTGTCGCGCCTGGCCCCGCAGCGTATCGAGGAGCACCATCTGCCCGGCCCCATGCCCGGCCGCGGCGCGATCCACGCGCGCTTCGGCGATGGCCCGGATGCCCTGCACCTGTTCGTTGCCCACCTGGCCCTGAGCCACCGGGCGCGGGTGCGCCAGCTCGACTATCTCAGCGAGCTGGTTCAGCCGTTGCGTCATGTGGTGGTCATGGGCGATCTCAACTGCACGCCGGATCAGCTGCATGCGCACCGGCGGTTTCGCGACTCCCTGCCGTTGCATCCCGTGCGCCCCCCACTGAGCTACCCTTCCTGGCAACCGCGCCGGGCCCTGGATCACATCCTGCTTTCCGACTCGCTGGCAGCGGATCACGTCGAGGTTCTGGAGCACCTGTTCTCCGACCACCTGCCGGTGGCCATCGACGTGCGCCTGCCGGATGCCTGCCGGGATACGCTGCTGGCACGTTCTGCCTAGCGCGGCCCAGCGGACTCGATGCCAGTACCTTATACCAATGTCGGCGCCATGCGCCTGACAGCACCGCGCCCTTTACCGTATAGTTCCCGGTGATTGCGTCCGCCCGCGCCGTGGCGGTACCACTGACTGCCCAGCGAGAATCCCATGTCACATACCCGCGAGTTGCCGGGCCTCCTCGCCCGTCTGGACGGCCTCTCCGAATGGCTCGGGAGAGGTCTGTCCTGGCTGGTCCTGGCCATGATGCTGATCCAGTTCCTGATCGTGGTGCTGCGCTATGCCTTCAGCATCAACAGCATTCCCATGCAGGAATCGGTGATGTACCTGCACGCCACCCTGTTCATGCTGGCCGCCTCCTACACGCTGCGCCATGACGGCCATGTGCGCGTCGATATCTTCTATCGCGGCATGTCGGCCAGGGGCAAGGCGTGGGTCGACCTGCTGGGCACCTTGCTGCTGCTGATGCCGGTGATGATCTTCGTGATCCTGGTCAGCCTGGGCTATGTCGGCAAGTCCTGGGCGATTCTCGAGGGCTCGCCGGATTCCGGTGGTATTCCCGGGGTCTTCTTGCTGAAGACGCTGATTCCCGCCTTTGCCGGCCTGATGATCCTGCAGGGCCTGGTCGAGGCCGGGCGCAATGTATTGATCCTGACGGGGCGCATCGACCCCGATGCCGAGTCCCCCGAGCAGCACGAGGAGCATCTGTGATGTTGGAGTTCATGCCCCTGGTGCTGTTCGCGGTGATCTGCACCGTGCTGATGTTCGGCTATCCCGTCGCGCTGTCGCTGGCCGGCACGGCCCTGGCCTTTGCCGGCATGGGGCTGGGCCTGGAGGCCATGGGCATCGATGCCAACTTCGATGGCGGCTACCTGTCCGCCCTGCCCAACCGTCTGTACGGCATCATGACCAACCAGACCCTGCTGGCGGTGCCACTGTTCGTGCTGATGGGCGTGCTGCTGGAGAAATCGAAGGTCGCGGAAACCCTGCTGGATGCCATGGCGCTGCTGTTCGGTTCCATGCGCGGCGGCCTGGGTATCTCGGTGACCCTGGTCGGCATGCTGCTGGCCGCCTCGACCGGCATCGTCGGTGCCACCGTGGTGACCATGGGCCTGATGTCGCTGCCGACCATGCTCAAGCGCCAGTACAGCCCGTCGCTGGCCACCGGTACCATCTGCGCCACCGGCACCCTGGGCCAGATCATCCCGCCCTCCATTGCGCTGGTGCTGTTGGGGGATGTGTTGTCCTCGGCCTATCAGCAGGCGCAGCTCTCCATGGGCATCTTCAGCCCCAAGACGGTCTCGGTGGGGGATCTGTTCATGGGCGCTCTGGTGCCCGGGCTGATCCTGGTGGTGCTGTACATCCTGTATGTGGCCGCCATCGCCTGGCTCAAGCCCAGTGCTGCGCCGGCCGCCGACCGCCAGGAACTGATGGCCGAACTGGGCCACCAGGGCGGCCTGGGCTGGCTGCTGCTCAAGGGGCTGGTGCCACCCATTGCGCTGATCGTGGTGGTACTGGGCTCGATTCTCGGCGGCTTTGCCACGCCGACCGAGGCCTCCGCGGTGGGGGCCTTCGGCGCCCTGGTGCTGGCCCTGGCCTATCGCCGCCTGGACCTGCCGACCCTGCGCGAGGCGGTGCGCTCGACCACCAACGTGACCACCATGGTCTTCATGATCCTGATCGGCGCGGCGCTGTTCTCGCTGGTGTTCCGGGCCTATGGCGGCGAGGAACTGGTCACCCACCTGTTCGAGAGCATGCCGGGCGGTGTCGTCGGCGCCACCCTGGTGGTCATGCTGGTGATCTTCCTGCTGGGCTTCATCCTCGACTTCATCGAGATCACCTTCGTGGTGGTGCCCATCGTCGGGCCGATCCTGCTGGCCATGGGGCTGGACCCGGTCTGGTTGGGCATCATGATCGCCATCAACCTGCAGACGTCCTTCCTGACGCCGCCCTTCGGCTTCGCGCTCTTCTATCTGCGCGGCGTGGCGCCGGACTCCGTGGCCACCTCATCGATCTACCGCGGCGTGCTGCCGTTCATCGTGCTGCAGTTGAGCATGCTGGTGGCCCTGGCGTTCTTTCCGGAACTGGCGACCTGGCTGCCCGACCAGTTCTGATGCGCCTGCCACGGACGGCCGGGGCATCGCGCCGAAAGTGGTATGGCCGCCCCGCCACCCGATCAGGCTATAGTGTCCCTGGCAGATGAACGCAATGTCAGGGGCACCAGGCCCCGCCACCTCAACATCCGGGCCCACATGGGCCGTTGCGCACGACGAACAACACCAACAGGGGAACCTGCTATGCAACCCAAAGCACTTGTCATGGCCATGGCCGGCGTCAGCATGGCGCTGGCGGCCGGCGCCACCCAGGCCCAGGACACCTTCGAGTGGAAGCTGGTCACCTCCTGGCCGAAAAACTTCCCCGGGGTCGGCCAGGGACCCGAGCGCCTCGCCAAGCTGGTCGAGGAAATGTCCGACGGCCGGCTGCAGATCGAGGTCTTCGGGGCCGGCCAGCTGGTGCCCGGCTTCGAGGTCTTCGATGCCGTCTCCGAGGGCACCGCCGAGATGGGCCACTCCGCCTCCTACTACTGGAAAGGCAAGGCGCCGGCGGCCCAGTTCTTCGCCGCGGTGCCCTTCGGCATGAATGCCCAGGAAATGAACGCCTGGCTGCATTATGGCGGTGGCCTGGAGCTGTGGAACGAGCTGTATGCCGACTTCGGCATCGACGTCATGGCGGCCGGTGCCTCCGGCGTGCAGATGGGCGGCTGGTACAACGAGGAAATCAACTCGGTCGACGACCTCGACGGCCTCAAGATGCGCATGCCGGGGCTCGGCGGCGAGGTCATGAGCCGCATGGGGGTGGCCATCGTCAACATGCCGGGCGGCGAGATCTTCACCTCCCTGCAGTCCGGTGCCATCGACGCCACCGAGTGGATCGGGCCCTACAACGACCTGGCCTTCGGCCTGCATCAGGCGGCGGACTATTACTACTATCCGGGCTGGCACGAGCCGACCGTGATGTTCGAGGCCATCGTCAACGAAGAGGCCATGGCCTCCCTGCCGGCGGACCTGCAGGCCATCCTCAAAACCGCCGTGCGTGACGTGAACCAGGACGTCCTCGACGAGTACACCGCGCGCAACAACGACGCCCTGCAGACGCTGATCAACGAGCACGACGTGGAACTGCGCCGCCTGCCGGATGATGTGCTGGCCGAGGCCAAGAAGCACTCCGAGGACGTGGTCGCCGAGCTGGCCGAGTCCAGCGAGATGGCCGGCAAGATCCACGAGTCCTATCGGGCCTTCCAGGACAAGGTGGAGAGCTACCACGCCATCTCCGAACAGGCCTACTACAACGCCCGCAACCCACAGGGCGATACCACCAGCAGCAGCGAATGATGCCGTCTGCGGCATGATCGCTCGTTCCGGGGCCACGCTTGCGTGGCCCCTTTGCGTCGGCATGGCTGTTACCCGTCTGCATGCAGTATGCTGAGGGACTCCGCGTCCCTTAACAGCAGCCAGACGACTCGACATGCCAGCCTCGAAGATGCTTCCCAATACCTTGACCATCGCCGGCTCCGACCCCTCCGGCGGCGCCGGCCTGCAGGGCGACATCAAGACCCTGTCCGCGCTGGGCACCTACGCCACCAATGTCATCACCGCGGTAATCGCCCAGAACACCCGCGGCGTGGCGCAGGTACATCCCGTGCCCGCCAGCGCCATCGGCGAGCAGCTCGATAATCTGCTCGAGGATGTGCGCATCGATGCCGTGAAGATCGGCATGGTGGCCAGCCGCGAAGTGGCCGAGACCATCGCCGAGGCGCTGCGTCGCCAGCGTCCGCGCTGGATCGTGCTTGACCCGGTCATGGTCGCCAAGAGCGGCGACATCCTGGTGGACAATGCCGGCATCGCGGCGGTGCGCGAGGTGCTGGTGCCGCTGGCCGATGTGATCACGCCCAACCTGCCGGAAGCCGCGGTGCTGCTGGGCAGTGACATACCGACCAGCACCGAGGCCATGAACGCCATGCTGCCCGGCCTGCAGTCCCTGGCGGCCCCTTATGTGGTGCTCAAGGGCGGTCACCTGCGCGGGGAAGCCTGCCCGGACCTGCTGGCCACGCCCCGCGACAGCGCCTGGCTGCCGGCACCGCGCATCGATACCGATAACCTCCACGGCACCGGCTGTGCGCTGTCCTCGGCCATCACCGCTCACCTGGCGCAACTGCCGCAGGACGCCGACCATGACGCCATCGTCAGCGCCATCGGCGAGGCCAAGCAGTGGCTGCACCAGGCCCTGGACGCCAGTCACCGCTTGAAGGTGGGGCACGGCCGCGGGCCGGTGCATCACTTCCATGCCTGGTGGTAAGCCGGAATAACGTGCCGGCGTGAGCCAGGCGACTTGCGCGGGGCGCCGGGGGCGCCCATCCTGAAGGTCTCCCCCGGCATCATGAGGGCTGTGCCATGTCCCGCACCCTGCTGTTCGCCTGCGACCTCTCCGCCGAGAACCGTGCCGCCTTCGCCCGTGCCATTCGCCTGGCCAATGACAGTGGCGCGCGCCTCGATATCGTCCATGTGCTCGACCCCTACCTGCCCAGGCGAGTCCTGCATGACCTGGAAGAAGCCGTGGTGGCCGACATCACGGCGACCTTCACGGATATCCGCGAGGACTATGCCCTGGCCGAGCCGGCCAGCCTGATCCAGACCGTGACCGGCGCGCCCTATGCCGAGATCATCCGCGAGGCCCACGAACGCGATGCCGACATGATCATCCTCGGCGCCCACCGCAAGCGCGGTCAGCCGGATCTGGTGCACGGCACGACCCTCGCCCGGGTACTGCGCAGCGCGCCCTGCCCGGTGCTGTCGGTCAGCCAGCCGGCCAATCGCGACTGGAACGACATCCTGGTGCCCATCGACTTCTCGCTGACCTCGCGCCATACCCTGCGCGAGACCCTGAAACGCTTCCCCGAGGGGCGCCTCACGCTGCTGCATGCCTGGAACATCCCCGGCGAGCGTGAACTCGGCTCGGATACCCGCTATGCACGCTGGCGTGACCGCGAGATCGAGGGCCTGAAGCGCCATCTGGAGCAGGAAACCGAGCAGTTGATGGCCGAACTCGATCAGGTGCCGGAGCTCAGCCTGGAGCTGCAGCAGGGTGATCCGCTCGAGGTGCTGATGACCCAGCTGCGGCGCCAGTCGCCGGACCTGCTGGCGCTGGGCAGCCGCGGCCAGCTGGGCCGCCACAGTCAGATCACCGAGCGCCTGCTGGCCGAGCCCCATTGCGATATCATGCTCTGCCGGCCCTGGTAGACCGCTGGCCCGGGCTGTCATCATGGCGCCGTGATCAGACGCCTGTTTGCCTGTCCGCCCATCTTCCGGAGGCACCATGCCGAAGCTGCGCCGCCTTGTCGTCACCGTCCTGACCACCGCCCTGATGCTGGTCGCCCTGCCCGCGCTGAGTGTCGAGGTCGAAGGCGTCCAGTTCGACGAGACCGTCGAGGTCGACGGCCAGCGCTATGCATTGATCGGTCACGGGCTCTTCCGCTACATGGTCTGGGATGCCTATGCCGGGGCCTATTATCAGGCCGAGGGCTTTCCCCGGCCGGCGCCGCAGTCGCGCGATGTGCCGAGGCGCCTGGCGCTCGACTACTTCCATGCCATCGAGGCGGCCGACTTCGCCGACGTCACCCGCGATACCCTGGGCGATCAGTTGAGCGAGACGGATTTTGCCGCCCTGGCCAACGCGCTGGATGACTTCAACACCCACTATCGCAGTGTCGAGCCCGGCGACCGCTATGTGCTCGGCTGGGACGGCGAGCGCCTGAGCCTGGCGCTGAATGGCGAGACACTCTACGCCAAGGCCGAGCCCGCACTGGCCAACGCCCTGTTCGGTATCTGGCTGGGCCGGACCCCCCTGGGTGAGGGCTTTCGCGACGACCTGCTCGGCCGCTGACCTCACTGGATTCACCCGCGATACCGGAGCCCCGCATGAAAGCCCTGATTCAACGTGTTCGCCACGCCCGTGTCGAAGTCGATGCGCAGTGCGTCGGCGCCATCGAGCATGGCCTGCTGGCACTGATCGGCGTCGAGCGGGGCGACGATGAAGCCCGGGCCGACCGGCTCCTGCACAAGCTGCTGCATTACCGCGTGTTCGCCGATGACGACGGTCGCATGAACCTCAACCTGCAACAGGTCAACGGCGGCCTGCTGCTGGTCTCGCAGTTCACCCTCGCCGCCGACACCCGCAAGGGCCTGCGCCCCGGCTTCTCCAGCGCCGCCGACCCGGAGGAAGGCGAACGCCTGTTCGGCTACCTGCTCGACCGCGCCCGCGCCACCTGGCCGGACACCGCCACCGGCCGCTACGGCGCCGACATGCAGGTCAGCCTCACCAACGACGGCCCCGTGACCGTGATGTTGGAGACCTGAAGGAAGAGGGAAGAGGGAAGAGGGAAGAGGGAAGAGGGAAGAGGGAAGAGGGAAGAGGTGCTATGCCCCCGATTTTGTAGACACCTCCCTTTACACTACGAGGTGAGGTGTCATGATTCT